>NZ_JBHUAL010000094.1:0-24160 GCF_042789775.1 Kitasatospora sp. NPDC056800
GACGGCGGCCCCGCGGACGGTGGGCCGCCGGCCGCCGGGGTGGCGGCGAGGACGGCGCTTCCGGCCAGCAGGGCCAGGGTGAGGCCGATCCGGGCGGCGGGTCGGCGGACGGGTGGCAGACGCACTGGGCCCTCTCCCCCGGCAGGGGGACTGATCCGCACACCGTGTCGCTGACGCTCGCCCACGCGAACGTCGATCACCCCTCCGAGGGCCCCAAATTAGGATGATCGCGCCGACGGGGACGAGCAACTTCCCTCGGACGGACCGGGGTTGCACTCTACTGGGTGACATCCGGCGCACCCGTACGGCCCATTCGACGGATGAACGCCACCGCCGGGCAATCCGCCCCGGAGGCGCCGGCCGCTCAGTGGTGGCCGGTCGCGCCGCCGTTGTCCCGGCGGTCCAGCGCACGCTGGAGGGCGGCGGCCGCGAAGGGGTTCCGCTCGACGGCCCGGCGGCGGCGCGGGGCGCGGACGGGGGCGGCGGCGGGGGCGGACGTGGCGTGACGGTCGGCGGTCGGCGACATACCGGGCTCCTTGGAAGCGGCGCTGCGGAAGGCGAGCGCGAAGAGGGGAAAGGGAGCGCGGGAGCAGGGATCGCCTGCTCGTGAAGGCGCACGCGTACACGGGCCGCGCGCCCTGGCTACAGGGGCGGCACACCGTACGGCCCTTCCACGGTACGACCACGCCCCGGCCGTGTCTGCACGAATACTTGGATTTCCTAGTATCTGAGACGGGTCTCACCCGGGAGAACGCAGCAGGGCCCGGACCACCGTCGAACGGTGGTCCGGGCCCTGCCGGGACGGCCCTGGGGCCGGAGGATCAGCCCAGGTCGACCGAGCGCGCGAAGCGGGCGCCGATCTCGGCGGCGATCGCCGAGAGCACCTCCTGCGGGATCTCGGTGTCCACGGTGATGGAGGCCAGCGCGCTGCCGCCGTCGCGGGCGACCTGCATGCCGGCGATGTTGATGCCCGCGTCGCCGAGGTGGCGGCCGAGCACGCCGACCACGCCGGGGCGGTCCTCGTACTTGAAGAAGGCCATGTGGTCGGTGAGCGCCACGTCCACGTCGAAGGCGTCCACGCCGACGATCTTCTGGGTCTGCTTGGGGCCGGCCAGCGTGCCGGAGATGGCGATCTCCTCGCCGTTCCCGAGCGTGCCGCGGACGGTGATCACGTTGCGGTGCTCGAGGCTCTCGCTGGAGGTGGTCAGACGGACCTCGACACCGCGCTCCTGGGCGAACAGCGGGGCGTTGACGTAGGACACCGTCTCCGCCACCACGTCCTCGAACACGCCCTTCAGCGCGGACAGTTCGAGCACCTTCACGTCGTGCTGGGTGATCTCGCCGCGGACCTCGACGTCGAGGCGGACGGCCACCTCGCCGGCCAGCGCGGTGAAGATCCGGCCGAGCTTCTCGGCCAGCGGCAGGCCCGGGCGGACGTCCTCGGCGATCACGCCGCCCTGGACGTTCACCGCGTCCGGCACCAGCTCGCCGGCCAGCGCGAGGCGCACCGAGCGGGCGACCGCGATGCCGGCCTTCTCCTGCGCCTCGTCGGTGGAGGCGCCCAGGTGCGGGGTGGCGACCACGTTGTCGAAGGCGAACAGCGGGGAGTCGGTGCACGGCTCCTTGGCGTACACGTCCAGGCCGGCGCCGGCCACCCGGCCCTCGCGCAGCGCGCTCGCCAGCGCCTCCTCGTCCACGATGCCGCCGCGGGCGGCGTTCACGATGCGGACGGTCGGCTTGACCTTGTGCAGCGCCTCGTCGCCGATCAGGCCGATGGTCTCCGGGGTCTTGGGGAGGTGGACGGTGATGAAGTCCGACACCTCCAGCAGCTCCTCCAGCGTGACCAGCTTGACGCCCATCTGCGCGGCGCGGGCGGCCTGGATGTAGGGGTCGTACGCGACAATCTTCATGCCGAACGCGGACATCCGCTGGGCGACCAGGACGCCGATCCGGCCGAGGCCGACGACGCCGAGGGTCTTCTCGCTCAGCTCGACGCCGGTGTACTTGTTGCGCTTCCACTCGCCCTGCTTGAGCGCGGCGTTGGCCGGCGCGATGTTGCGGGCGACGGAGATCAGCAGGCCGCAGGCGAGCTCGGCGGCGGTGACGATGTTGGAGGTCGGCGCGTTGACGACCATCACGCCGGCCTTGGTGGCGGCGGCGACGTCCACGTTGTCCAGGCCGACGCCGGCCCGGGCGACCACCTTGAGCTTGCGGGCGGCGGCCAGCGCCTCGGCGTCGACCTTGGTGGCGGAGCGGATCAGGATCGCGTCGACGTCGGCGATCGCGGTGAGCAGCTCGGTGCGGTCGGCGCCGTTGCAGTGGCGGATCTCGAAGTCGGGGCCGAGGGCGTCGACGGTGGCGGGCGAGAGCTCTTCGGCGATCAGTACGACAGCGCTTTTGGAGGTCACAGTGCTCACGACAGTGGGTCCTTAACTGTCCGGTTCCCCCGGGCACGTAGGTGGCGTGGAGGGCGGGGGAAGGTGGCATGCCGCGTAGGTAGACGCACGACGCTGTGGGCCTGACGCGCACTCGGAGTGTATCGACGGGCTGGGTAGCGGGCTGCTCCCGTCCGGCGAAATCACCCGGACGAGAGCAGCCTACTTGTACAAGGACGTTACAAATTCGGGGCCGGGGAAACGGCCCGGAAGGGGTCAGGCGTTCTCGTTGACCCAGCTCATCAGCGAGCGCAGCTTCTTGCCGGTGGTCTCCAGCAGGTGGTCCTCGTCGGCCTTCTTGTACTCGTTGTACTTGGGCAGGCCCGCCTTGTACTCGGCGATCCAGGTGTTGGCGAAGGTGCCGTCCTGGATCTCGGCGAGGACCTGCTTCATCGCGGCCTTGGTGTCCGCGGTGATGATCCGCGGGCCGGTGACGTAGTCGCCCCACTCGGCGGTCTCGGAGACCGACCAGCGCATCTTCTCCAGGCCGCCCTCGTACATCAGGTCGACGATGAGCTTCAGCTCGTGCAGGCACTCGAAGTAGGCGATCTCCGGCTGGTAGCCGGCCTCGACCAGGGTCTCGAACCCGGCCTTCACCAGGGCAGCGGTGCCACCGCAGAGGACGGCCTGCTCACCGAACAGGTCGGTCTCGGTCTCCTCGGTGAAGGTGGTCTTGATGACGCCGGCCTTGGTGGCGCCCAGGCCCTTGGCGTAGGACAGCGCCAGCTCGAAGGCCTTGCCCGAGGCGTCCTGCTCGACCGCGACGATCGCGGGGACGCCGCGGCCCTCCTCGTACTGGCGGCGGACCAGGTGGCCCGGGCCCTTCGGGGCGACCATGCAGACGTCGACGTCCGCCGGGGGCTTGATGAAGCCGAAGCGGATGTTCAGGCCGTGGCCGAAGAACAGGGCGTCGCCGGCCTTCAGGTGCGGGGCGATGTCGGCCTCGTAGACGTCGGCCTGGATCGGGTCCGGGACCAGGATCATGATGACGTCGGCCTCGGCCGCGGCCTCGGCCGGGGTGACGACGCGCAGGCCGGCCTCCTCCGCCTTGGCACGGGACTTGGACTCCGGCTTCAGGCCGACCCGGACGTCGGCGCCGGAGTCGCGCAGCGACAGCGCGTGGGCGTGGCCCTGGCTGCCGTAGCCGATGACCGCGACCTTGCGGCCCTGGATGATGGACAGGTCGGCGTCGTCTTCGTAGAACAGCTCGGCCACGGGGGCACATCTCCTTGCGTGATGGGGTCCGGGTACGCGGTG
This sequence comes from Kitasatospora sp. NPDC056800, assembly GCF_042789775.1. Classification (NCBI taxonomy): domain Bacteria; kingdom Bacillati; phylum Actinomycetota; class Actinomycetes; order Kitasatosporales; family Streptomycetaceae; genus Kitasatospora; species Kitasatospora sp. NPDC056800. The sequence continues at coordinate 3,693 of NZ_JBHUAL010000094.1, forward strand.
TTCACCGTATGCGCACGCGGTGTGGTGTGGGTCTTTGCTTCAGGGATTGAGACGCGGAGGCGCGCTGTTCACGCGCTGCGGTCCAGGGCGCGCAGCGAGCGGTCCGTGATGGAGCGCGCGCCGCGGCCGATGGCGACCAGGCCGGACTGGACCAACTCCTTGATGCCGTAAGGCTCCAGCATCCGGAGCATGGCCTCCAGCTTGTCCGAGCTGCCGGTGGCCTCGATGGTCACCGCTTCCGGCGACACGTCGACGGTCTTGGCACGGAACAGCTGGACGATCTCGACGATCTGCGACCGGGTCTCGTTGTCGGCGCGGACCTTCACCAGGACCAGTTCCCGCTGGATCGCAGCGGACTGGTCGAGTTCGACGATCTTTATCACGTTCACGAGCTTGTTGAGCTGCTTGGTGACCTGTTCCAGCGGGAGGTCCTCGACGTTGACCACGATCGTCATCCGGGACACGTCCGGATGCTCGGTCGAGCCGACGGCGAGGGAGTCGATGTTGAAACCCCGACGGGAGAACAGGGCGGCGATGCGGGCGAGCACGCCGGGCTTGTTCTCGACCAGGACGGAGAGGGTGTGCTTGGACATGGGATTCCTCAGTCGTTCTGGAGAGGGGGACATCAGTCGAGGTCGTCGCCGAAGTCGGGGCGCACGCCCTTGGCGAACTGGATCTCGTCGTTGCTGGTGCCGGCCGCGACCATCGGCCAGACCATGGCGTCCTGGTGGACGATGAAGTCGATGACGACCGGGCGGTCGTTGATCTCCATCGCCTGCCGGATGACCGCGTCGAGGTCCTCGGGGCGCTCGCAGCGCAGGCCCACGCAGCCCATCGCCTCGGACAGCTTGACGAAGTCGGGGATCCGGGTGCCCTGGGCCGGCGGCTCGATGCCGTCGTGGCCGGGGCCGGAGTGCAGCACGGTGTTGGAGTAGCGCTGGTTGTAGAACAGCGTCTGCCACTGCCGGACCATGCCCAGCGAGCCGTTGTTGATGACCGCGACCTTGATCGGGATGTCGTTCAGGGCGCAGGTGACCAGTTCCTGGTTGGTCATCTGGAAGCAGCCGTCGCCGTCGATGGCCCAGACCGCGCTCTCCGGGCGGCCGGCCTTGGCGCCCATCGCCGCGGGGACGGCGTAGCCCATCGTCCCGGCGCCGCCCGAGTTGAGCCAGGTGCCCGGCTTCTCGAACCGGATGAACTGCGAGCTCCACATCTGGTGCTGGCCCACGCCCGCGGCGTAGATCGCCTCGGGGCCGACCAGCGTCCCGATCCGCTCGATGACCTGCTGCGGCGAGAGCCGCCCCTCCGGGGCCGGCTCGTAGCCGAGCGGGTAGGTCTTCTTCCACTCGTCGAGCCGCTCCCACCACTCGGTGTAGTCGCCCTTGTGGCCGGCGTCGAACTCGGCCTGGACGGCGACGATCAGGTCGGCGAGCACCTCGCGGGCGTCGCCGACGATCGGCACGTCCGCCGGACGGTTCTTGCCGATCTCGGCCGGGTCGATGTCGGCGTGGACGACCTTGGCGTTGGGGGCGAAGCCGTCCAGCTTGCCGGTGACGCGGTCGTCGAAGCGGGCGCCGAGGGTGAACAGCAGGTCGGACTTCTGGAGCGCGGTGACGGCGGGGACGGAGCCGTGCATGCCGGGCATGCCCAGGTGCTGCGGGTGGCTGTCCGGGAACGCGCCGAGCGCCATCAGGGTGGTGACCACCGGGGCGCCGGTCAGCTCGGCGAGGATCCGCAGCTCGGCGGTGGCCCGCGCCTTGAGCACGCCGCCGCCGACGTACAGCACCGGCCGCTTGGCGCCGACCAGCATCTTCGCGGCCTCGCGGATCTGCTTGGCGTGCGGCTTGGTCACCGGGCGGTAGCCGGGCAGCGCGGTCTCGACCGGCCAGCGGAAGGTGGTGGTCGCCTGGAGCGCGTCCTTGGCGATGTCGACCAGGACCGGGCCGGGGCGGCCGGTGGCGGCGATGTGGAAGGCCTCGGCGATCACCCGGGGGATCTCGGCCGGGTCGGTGACCAGGTAGTTGTGCTTGGTGATCGGCATCGTGATGCCGCAGATGTCCGCCTCCTGGAAGGCGTCGGTGCCGATCGCCTTGGAGGAGACCTGGCCGGTGATCGCGACGACGGGCACCGAGTCCATGTAGGCGTCGGCGATCGGGGTGACCAGGTTGGTCGCACCCGGACCGGAGGTCGCCATGCAGACCCCGACCCGGCCGGTGGCCTGGGCGTAGCCGGTGGCGGCGTGGCCGGCGCCCTGCTCGTGCCGGACCAGGATGTGGCGCACCTTGACGGAGTCCATCAGGGGGTCGTACGCGGGAAGGATGGCGCCGCCCGGGATGCCGAAGACGGTGTCCGCGCCCACGGCCTCGAGGGAGCGGATGAGCGACTGGGCGCCGGTCATGGTCTCGACGACGTGCTGGGGAGCGGGAGCGTTGGCGGCCGGGTTGTCCCCGCGGCGGGGGGATGCGGCGTGCTCGGTCATCTGCCTGTCTCTTCTCGGGTTTTGCCGACCCGGTGCTGCGGGCCCCGTGCTGCGAGGGTGGGGTCCCGGTCCGGGTCGAGCGCCGGCTCTGCCTCAATCGTCCCGCTCGGTCCGACGGATCGGACGGGCCAGGGCGGTCGAGGCCAGGGGTCTTGCGGAGGTGGAACAGCGTCAGTGCAACAAAAAACCCCTCGTGCCCAAGGGCATGCGAGGGGTGGCGCGTCGGTCTGTCACGAGCAGGGCGTACGAGCCCACTCAGCCGACGCGCCCGCCAAGTACGAGAATTCGGGTGCGCATGGCAACGACCTTCCTCCCGTGCGGGGCGGCGTGTCAAGCAGGTGGGACGACCGTCTCGCCATGCGGACCACCCGGCGGGCCAGTAACGGCACGGTGTTCGGGCAGGTCAGAGCCGCCATGGTGATGTGCGCCACGCCCCGGCGCGGCGTCCGTCCGGCCGCTGCCGCGGCCACTCGTCCGGGTGTCCTCGGGGACGGGCGGGCGGGTGTCCGCGGGCGGGTACGGGCGGCGGGCCGACAGCGGTCCGGCCGGGCCCGGCGGCGTGGCCAGCGGGCCCGGCGGCGTGGCCAGCGGGCCCGGCGGCGTGGCCAGCGGGCCGGTCGGGGTGGGCAGCGGGTAGCCGCGGCGGGCCAGCGCCCGGCGCAGCCGGGGCTCGTCCAGCGGCGGGGCGAAGGCCGAGCCCTGGGCCTGCCCGCAGCCCAGCTCCCGCAGCGCGGCGACCTGGCGGGGCAGGTCCACCCCCTCGGCGGCGGTGGTCATCCCGAGGTCGCGGCCGAGCCGCAGCGCGTGCCCGGCGAGGGTGCGGCTGAGCGGGGACTCGCCGAGGTCCTGGACGAGCGTGCGGTCCAGCTTGAGCCCGTCCAGCGGCAGCCGGGCGAGCGCGCCGAGCGAGCCGCCGCCGGCCCCGTACCCGGCCAGCCAGGTGGAGACGCCGAGCCCGCGCAGGGCGGAGAGCCGGCGGCCGAGTTCGTCGGCGAGCGAGTCCGGGCCCATCCGGGCCACCTCGATGACCAGTTCGTCGGCGGGCAGCCCGCTGTCGCGCAGCGCCGAGGCCACCGTCTCGTACAGGCCGGGCGAGCAGAGCCGCTCCACCGAGAGCCGGACGGCCACCGGGACGGGCTCCGGCGTGCCGCGGCCCCTGCCGCCGGGCAGGCCGCGCCGCTCGACGGCCGCGCTGACCGCCTCCAGGACCAGCCAGCGGGAGAACCGGGTGGCCGCGTCGCCGTGCTCGGCCGAGCGCAGGAACTCGGCCGGGGTGAGCAGCAGGCCGCCCACCGAGCGCCAGCGGGCCTGCGCCTCGACGCCGGTCACCGCGCCGCTGCCGAGGTCCACCACCGGCTGGTGGAGCAGGGTGAAGCCGCCCTCCCGGACGGCCAGCCGCAGCCGCTCCTCCAGCTCGGTGCGGCGCTCCAGGTCGGCCCGCATCGCGGGGGTGTAGAGCACCACCCGGCCCTTGCCCTCGGACTTGGCCCGGTACATCGCCAGGTCGGCGTTGCGCATCAGCTCGTCGGCCGCGGTTCTGGGGTCGGCCGCCGGGCCGCGTTCGGGGGTGCCGAAGGCGATGCCGATGCTGGCGGCGACGCCGAGTTCGGCGCCGCCGATCCAGTACGGCTCGGAGAGCGCGAGGCGCAGCCGCTCGGCCAGCTCCTGGACCTGGAGGCGGCCGAGCGGGCCGCAGACCAGCGCGGCGAACTCGTCGCCGCCGAACCGGGCGACGGTGTCCCCGCAGCGGACGGCGCTCTGCAGCCGGCGGGCCGCCTGCACCAGCAGTTCGTCGCCGACCTGGTGCCCGGCGGTGTCGTTGACCGCCTTGAAGCCGTCCAGGTCGATGAAGAGCACCGCGATCCCGGCGCCCGTCCCGCCCTGCTGGCCGCGGGCGCCGAGGGCGGCCCGCAGCCGCTGGGTGAACAGCGCCCGGTTGGGCAGGTCGGTGAGCGGGTCGTGGAAGGCGTTGTGCTGCAACTGGGCCTGGAGCATGACGCGTTCGGTGACGTCCCGGCTGTTGAGCAGCAGGCCGTCGCGGTGTCTGCTGACGGTCGACTCGACGTACAGCCACTCGCCGGCGCCGGAGCTGATCCGGCACTCGACCCGGGCGGAGGGCTCGGCGGTGCCGGGGCTGCGGTGGGTGGTGAGCCGGACCCTGGCGAGGTAGCGGCGGACCTCGGAGAGCACCCGGCCGACGTCCTCGGGGTGGACCAGGTCCAGCAGGTTGCCGCCGACCAGTTCCTCCGGGTCCCGCCCGTAGACGCCGAGCGCGGCCGGGGAGACGTAGGAGAGCACGCCGTTGGCGCCGGCGATCATGATGACGTCGCTGGAGCCCTGCACCAGGGAGCGGAAGTGCGCCTCCTTGTGGGCGAGTTCCTGCGCCAGCGACAGGTTGTCGAGCAGCATGACGCCCTGCCGGAGGATCAGCGCCAGCCCGACGGTGCAGGCCGCCGCGGCCACCACACGGTCCAACTCCCGTCCGCCGAGGGCGTTGTAGAGAATGCCCGCGGTGCAGACCGCGGCGGCCGCGTACGGGGTCAGCGCGCTGAAGGTGGTCGCCACCCGGCGGTGCGGCAGGCCGCCGGCCGAGGGGTGGTCGCGCAGCGGACGGCGCCAGCGCGGCGACCACGGCGCCCAGCCCAGCAGCAGGCTGCCGGCGAACCAGCCGGCGTCCAGCAGTTCGCCCGAGTGGTAGCTGCTGCGCAGCTCCGGGGAGGTGAACAGGGCGTCGCAGGTGACGGTGACGGCGAGCGCCAGCATCGCGGTGTGCACCGCCGCCCGGTTGCCGTCCCGGCCGCCGAAGCGCAGCCCGACCACCAGGCTGACCAGCAGGATGTCCAGCACCGGGTAGGCCAGGTTGAGGGCCAGGCGCAGCGGTGAGCCGTCCTCGCCGGCCGCGATCCGGCCGAGCGCCAGGCTCCAGCTGAGGGTGAACAGCGAGCCGGCGATCAGCCAGCCGTCGAGCAGCAGGCAGAGCCAGCCGGCCGCCGTGCGCGGGTGCTGGGCGAGCACCAGGACACCGGTGATGGCGAGCGGGGCGAACAGCAGGAAGGCGTACTCGGCGAGCGAGTCCCGGGGCAGCGGGGTGCGCACGACCAGCTCGTACCAGCCCCAGGTGCCGTTGCCGAAGGCGACCATGAGCGAGGAGAGGCCGAACAGCAGCCAGGCCGGGCGGGCGTGGCCGCCGACCGTGCAGCCGTACACCAGGCAGGACAGCGCGGCCGCCAGGGCCGCCGCGGCCAACCCGAAGTCGCCCATGAAGACGGACAGTTGGTGCGATCCCCAGCCGGCGGCGGCGCCGGTCGCGTAGGCCACGCAGAGCGCGCCCAGGGCGAACCCGGGCAGCGTACGGCTCACCCCGGGCCGGTACAGCGGGCCGCGGCGGGCGGGTGCGGGCACGTCGGCGGCGGACGTGTCGGTGTGCGGTGCGTCCGGCCGTCCGGTTCCGGGCAGCACCGTTTCGGTGGAGCTCACTCGGCCTCTCCCCCTCCGGCCCGGGGCCTCGCGCCCCGGCCACGGGCCACCGGCCGCGCACCTGTCGGACGTACGCGGTGGCCTGGCGCCCCGTCAGGACGGTGGCCCAGGGGGTGGGCGGCCTGCCGGCCGCCGCACCGTACCGATGCTCCCAAAATGGACCCTACACCAATCCCGTCACTCAATGACACGCACACTCAACTTAGAGTAATGGCGAAAGGGTGGGGAAATGCCCCTGATTCCTACGGATCGGCCCGATTGGCGGCGGCGCGCGGGCAGGGGCTCACGCGGCGCGCACGGGAGCACGCGGCGGCGCCCGAACACCGGTGCCAGGGTGGACGATCCGTGCTGCCGGGGCGGACGGACAGCGGACCCGGACCGGCCGGGGCCGGTCCGGGTCCGTCGTGGCGCCCAGTTCAATGGGGCCCTGCTCAGCGGGGCCCTGTCCAGTGGAGTCCTGTTCAGCGGGGCCCTGTCCAGTGGAGTCCTGTTCAGCGGAGTCCTGTTCAGCGGGGCCCTGTTCAGCGGCCCGAGGGGGCCAGGTCCTCCGGGAACAGCCGCAGCCGGTGCGCCAGTGCGGCCGCCTCGCCCCGGCCGCCGACCCCGAGCTTGCCGAGGATGTTGGAGACGTGCACGCTCGCGGTCTTCGGAGAGATGTACAGCTCCTCGGCGATCTGCCGGTTGGTCCAGCCGCGCGCGAGCAGCCGGAGCACGTCCCGCTCCCGGGGGGTGAGGTTGAAGGAGTCCCCCGCGGCCTGGGCCGGCACCGCGGCCGTCCCCCCGCCCGCCCGTCCGGCCGTCCGCCCGGCCGGGGCGAGGCTCAGCCCGGCCCGCTCGGCCAGCGCGGCGATCTGCCCGCCGAGCAGCCGGTCGCCCCGGGCGGCCGCCAGTTCGGCCGCCTCGCGCAGCAGTTCGGCGGCGGCCTCGCGCCGGCCGGCCTGCACCTCGGCCTCGCCGGCCCGCAGCAGGGCGAGCGCCAGCGGGAACGGCAGGCCGGTCGGCCGCAGCGCCTCGACGGCGGCGGCCCACCCCTGCGGGGTGTCCGCGCCCTCGGCGCGGGCCAGTTCGGCCTCCAGCAGCCGGGCCCAGCCGTGGTGCAACGGTGCCCGGGGCCGCAGTGCGGCGGCGGCCGCGGCGATCGCGGCCAGCGCCCCGGGCCGGCCCGCCTCGGCCTGCGGCAGGCCCCGGCTGTCCGCCTCCACCGCGGCGGCCTCGGCCAGCAGCGGGTAGACGTCGGACTCGTGGCCGAGCCGGCCGTCCTCCTCCAGCGCGGCGAGCAGTTCGGCGCGGGCCTCCAGCGGCCGGCCGCCGAGCGCCGCGAGCCGCACCGCCAGCCGGCTGATCGGCACGCTGTGCTGGACCTGGCCGACCCGGTTGGCCGACCGGGCCTGCGCCAGCATCGTCCCCGCGGTGGCCAGGTCCCCCTTGAGCAGGGCGAGTTCGCCACGCATCCGGTCCAGGAACTCGGCGTGGGTGCCGGTCGGGCTGGCCGCCTCGTAGCCGACCAGCACCTCGGTGGCCTCCCGGGCCCGCCCGAGGTCGGCGAGCGCCTCGACCAGGTTGCCGGTCAGGATGGCGCCGATGTTGCGCAGCAGGCCGTTGCCGTTCGCGTACTCCAGGCCCTCCCGGGCCAGTCGGACCGCGTCCTCGGGGTGCCCGAGTCCGCGCTGCATGCTGGCCAGGTTGTTGATGCCGCGCAGCAGCAGGTCGGGCACGCCCAGCCGGCGGGCCCGTTCGACCGCCCCGGCGAGCTCGGCCAGCCCGCCCTCGGCGTCGCCCTGGACGTCGTAGCGCAGGCCGCCGAGGGTCATCCGGGCGTGCACCTCGACCGAGTGCGCGCCCACCTCCTCGGCGATCCGGATCGCCCGCTCGGCCAGCTCGATCGCCGCCGGGGTGGGCTTCTTGAGCATCGCCGTCCCGGCGCCGAGCGCGAGCACCTCGGCCTGGACCGCGGTCGGCGGCAGGTGTTCCACCAGCCGCAGCGCGTTCGCGATCTCCTCCTCGTCGCCGGAGCGGCGCAGGCTGCCCAGCATCCGGGCCCGGTTGATCCGGAACCAGGCCGCGCGCACCGGGTGCTCGGCCTCGTCGACCAGCCGCAGCCCGCGCTTGGCCAGGCTCAGGCCGCGCTCGCGGTCGCCGCAGCGCCGGGCCGCGACCACCGCCTCGGCCAGCACGTCGACCAGCTGGATCCGGTCGCAGTCCCCGTCCGCGGTGCTGTGGTCGCAGGAGCCGGGCGGGTAGGTCTCGGCCCAGTCGTACGGGCGCAGGGTGTGCGCCAGCACCTCCTCGGAGACCAGGTCCCACAGCTCCAGGGCGCGTTCCAGCATGCCGAGCTGCTCGGCGAAGGCGTTGCGGCGGCGGGCCGCGCGGGCGGCGTCCAGGGCCGTCGGCAGGGCGCGGGCCGGATCGTGCGCGTGGTACCAGTAGTTGGCCAGCCGGGCGGCCAGCGCGTCACCGGGGACCAGCTGCGGCTGGGCCTCCACCGCGAGCGCGAACCTGCGGTTGATCCGGTGCCGTTCGCCGGGCAGCAGGTCGTCCGAGACCGCCTCGCGGACCAGCGCGTGGCGGAACCGGTAGCCCTCGCCCTCGCTGTCCGGGCGCAGGATGTTGGCGCCGACGGCCGCCCGCAGCGCCTCGATCAGCGCCTCCTCGTCGTCGTCCAGGACGGCGGCCAGCAGGGCGTGTTCGACGTGCGAGCCGCCCTCGGCGGCGATCCGCACCACCCGCTGGGCCTCCTCGTCCAGGCCCTCGACCCGTACCAGCAGGATGTCCCGCAGCGAGTCGGTCAGCCCGGCGCCGAAGCCGTCCTCGAAGGCGGTGGCCAGCTCCTCGACGAAGAACGGGTTCCCCTCCGAACGGCGGTGGATGCGGTCCACCAGCTGGCGGTCGGGGACGGTGGTGCCGAGGATGCCGGCCAGCTGGGCGGCCACCTCGCGGCGGTCGAACCGCGCCAGCTCCAGCCGCTGGACGGTGCGCAGCCGTTCGAGCTCGGCCAGGAAGGGGCGCAGCGGGTGCCGGCGGTGCAGGTCGTCGGTGCGGTAGGTGGCGACCAGCAGCACCCGGGAGCGGTGCAGGGTGCGCACCAGGAAGGCGAGCAGCTCGCGGGTGGAGCGGTCGGACCAGTGCAGGTCCTCGACGGCGAGGACGAGGGTACGCTCCGCGCCGAGCCGTTCGAACAGCCTCGCGGTGTGCTCGAACAGCCGGGCCCGGCTGTACTCGTCGTTGGGTTCGCCGTCCACCTCGCCGAACTCGGAGAGCAGCAGGGCGAGATGGCTCTCGCTGCCGGCCGCGGCGGCCTCCAGTTCGGCGCCCAGCGAGCGGTGCAGCCGGCGCAGCGCGGCGGCCAGCGGCGCGTACGGCAGGCCCTCGGCGCCGACCTCCAGACAGCTGCCGAGCGAGGTGACCGCCCCCTGGGCGGCGGCCCGCTCCAGGAACTCCTCCAGCAGCCGGGTCTTGCCGACCCCCGCCTCGCCGCCGATCAGGACGGACTGCGGGCTGCCGGTGCCCGCGCGGCGCAGCGCGTCGGTCAGCTCGGTGATCTCGCTTCCGCGGCCGACGAAGACGGGGCTGACCGATGTGTGCTGCATGGAGGCGAGCATGCCATAGCCGGTGGGGCCCGGCCGAGGGGTTATCTCCCCTGGCGAACGGGTCGAAGGGCCCGAACGCCCGGAGGGGGAGACGCTCACTCGCAGCGTCTCCCCCTCCGGAGTTCCTTCGGCACCGTCGTGGTGCCGCACCGTCAGCATTCGGGCCGACGCACGGGGCGCCGCTGGAAGCGGGCGGCCACCGGGCGCTGCCGCAGGCGGCGGGCCTCCTTGGCCTCGCGCACCAGGCGCTCGTGCTCGGCGCGGGCCACGAGCTCGTGGGCCTGTTGCTGGAAGGTCTGGTACTCGATCATTTCCGGTTCCCCCTCGGGTTTTCCACTGCGTCCTGCTGACAGGTAAGAGCTTCCTCCGCCAGTGGGGGGTGCCGCATCGGGAGCCTGCCGCATCTTCCGGGGCCCGGATGCCTTAGATCGGGCGCAGATCGGGCGCCAGAAAAGGTTTAAGGCCCCGCCTCACCCAGATACATAGGTGAGGCGGGGCCTTAGGCCTTACTTAGAGGGCCTTAGATGCCTTAGGCGCCTTAGGAAGGAAGGGCTGACGACCTAGGCTGCGCCCAGCCGCTCCAGGATCAGGTCCTTCACGCGGGCGGCGTCGGCCTGGCCGCGGGTGGCCTTCATGACCGCGCCGACCAGCGCGCCCACGGCCTGGACCTTGCCGTCGCGGATCTTGGCGGCGATCCCCTCGTTCTCGGCGATGGCCTGGTCGACGGCGGCACCCAGCGCGGAGTCGTCCGAGACCACGGCCAGGCCGCGCTTCTCGACGATCGCGTCCGGCTCGCCCTCGCCGGCCAGCACGGCCTCGATGACCTGGCGGGCCAGCTTGTCGTTCAGCTTGCCCTCGGCGACCAGCGCGGCGACCCGGGCGACCTGCGCCGGGGTGATCGGCTGCTCGCTCAGCTCGGTGCCGGTCTCGTTGGCGCGGCGCGCCAGCTCGCCCATCCACCACTTGCGGGCCTGGTCGGCCGGGGCACCGGCCGCGATGGTCTCCTGGATCGGGCCCACCGCACCGGCGTTGAGCACCGACTGCATGTCCTTGTCGGACAGGTCCCACTCGGCCTGGAGCCGGGCGCGGCGCACCCGCGGCAGCTCGGGCAGGGCGGCGCGCAGCTCCTCGACCCACGCGCGGGCGGGGGCCACCGGCACCAGGTCCGGCTCGGGGAAGTAGCGGTAGTCCTCGGCGTTGTCCTTGATCCGGCCCGAGGTGGTGGAGCCGTCCTCCTCGTGGAAGTGGCGGGTCTCCTGGACGATGGTGCCGCCGTCGGTCAGCACGGTGGCGTGGCGCCGGATCTCGAACCGGGCGGCCCGCTCCACGCTGCGCAGCGAGTTGACGTTCTTGGTCTCCGAGCGGGTGCCGAAGGTCTCGGTGCCGTTCGGGCGCAGCGACAGGTTGACGTCGCAGCGCATCTGGCCCTTGTCCATCCGGGCCTCGGAGACGTCGAGCGAGCGGATCACCTCGCGCAGCTCGGCGACGTACGCCTTGGCGACCTCGGGGGCGCGCTCGCCGGCGCCCTCGATCGGCTTGGTGACGATCTCGATCAGCGGGATGCCGGCCCGGTTGTAGTCGAGCAGCGAGTGGGTGGCGCCGTGGATGCGGCCGGTGGCCCCGCCGACGTGGCTGGACTTGCCGGTGTCCTCCTCCATGTGGGCGCGCTCGATCTCCACCCGGAAGGTCGAGCCGTCCTCCAGCTGCACGTCGAGGTAGCCGTTGAAGGCGATCGGCTCGTCGTACTGCGAGGTCTGGAAGTTCTTGGGCATGTCCGGGTAGAAGTAGTTCTTCCGCGCGAACCGGCACCACTCGGCGATCTCGCAGTTCAGCGCCAGGCCGATCTTGACCGCCGACTCCACGCCGACCGCGTTGACCACCGGCAGCGAGCCCGGCAGGCCCAGGCAGGTCGGGCAGGTCTGGCTGTTCGGCTCGGCACCCAGCTCGGTCGAGCAACCGCAGAACATCTTGGTCTTGGTACCCAGCTCGACGTGGACCTCAAGGCCCATCACCGGGTCGTACGACGCGAGAGCGTCCTCGTAGGAGACCAGGTTCATGACGCTCACAGCGTCCCTTCTCACTTGAAGCTTGGGAGGTACGGGCCCGGCCGCCGCGTCGCGCGGGGCCGGGCCTGGGCGCTTGACTCAGCTCAGCCCAGCAGCACGTCGTCGGAGCCCAGCTGACGCAGCTCGCGCACCAGCAGGGCGGTGCCGGTGACCAGCGCGGCCGCGCCGACCAGGGCGTTGACCAGCTTGAGGGTGTCGCTCTCCTCGCGGGCCTTGCGGACGTCCTTGACGACGGAGATCGCGCCGAACGCGCTGGTGCCGATGGACAGCCACAGGCCGGGCTTGGAGTGCTTGAAGCCCTTCAGCGAGCCGGAGCCCTTGGCCTTCTCGATCTTGCTCACAGTGCCGGTGCCTCCTCCAGCAGGGTGTGCCCCCACTTGTCGTTGAGTGCGGCCTCGACGGCGCCGCCCACGCGGTACAGGCGGTCGTCCGCCATCGCGGGTGCGATGATCTGGAGGCCGACCGGGAGATTGTCCTCCGGGGCCAGGCCGACCGGCAGCGACATGGCCGCGTTGCCCGCCAGGTTCGACGGAATCGTGCACAGGTCGGCCAGGTACATCGCCATCGGGTCGTCGGCGCGCTCGCCGATCGGGAAGGCGGTGGTCGGCGTGGTCGGCGAGACCAGGACGTCCACGCCCGCGAAGGCCGCGTCGAAGTCGCGCGAGATGAGCGTGCGGACCTTCTGGGCCGAGCCGTAGTAGGCGTCGTAGTAGCCCGAGGACAGCGCGTAGGTGCCCAGGATGATGCGGCGCTTGACCTCGGGGCCGAAGCCGGCCTCGCGGGTCAGGGCGGTGACCTCCTCGGCCGAGCGGCTGCCGTCGTCGCCGACCCGCAGGCCGTAGCGCATCGCGTCGAAGCGGGCCAGGTTGGAGGAGCACTCGCTGGGCGCGATCAGGTAGTACGCCGGCAGCGCCAGGGTGAACGACGGGCAGGAGACCTCGACGACCTCGGCGCCCAGCTCGCGCAGCAGCTCCACCGACTCGTCGAAGCGCTGCATGACGCCGGCCTGGTAGCCCTCGCCGGCGAACTCCTTGACGACGCCGATCCGCATGCCGCGGATGTCGCGCATCTTGGCGGCCTCGACGACGGCCGGGACGGGCGCGTCGATCGAGGTGGAGTCCAGCGGGTCGTGGCCGGCGATGGCCTCGTGCAGCAGGGCCGCGTCCAGCACGGTGCGGGCGCACGGGCCGCCCTGGTCCAGGCTGCTGGAGAAGGCGACCAGGCCGTAGCGGGACACCGAGCCGTAGGTCGGCTTGACGCCGACGGTGCCGGTGACGGCGCCGGGCTGGCGGATCGAGCCGCCGGTGTCGGTGCCGATCGCCAGCGGGGCCTCGAAGGCGGCCAGCGCGGCGGCCGAACCGCCGCCGGAGCCGCCGGGGATGCGGGAGAGGTCCCACGGGTTGCCGGTCGCGCCGTACGCGGAGTTCTCGGTGGAGGAGCCCATCGCGAACTCGTCCATGTTGGTCTTGCCGAGGATGACCACGTCAGCGTCCTTGAGACGGCTGGTCAGCGTGGCGTCGTACGGCGGGATCCAGCCCTCGAGCATCTTCGAACCACAGGTGGTCGGGATGCCCTTGGTGGTGAAGACGTCCTTGAGCGCGAGCGGGACGCCGGCCAGCGGGCCCAGCTCCTCGCCCTTGGCGCGCTTGTCGTCCACGGCCTTGGCCGCGGCCAGCGCGCCCTCGGTGTCGACGTGCAGGAAGGCGTTGACCTTCTTGTCGACGGCTCCGATGCGGTCCAGGTGGGCCTGCGCGACCTCGACGGCGGACACCTCGCCCTTGGCGATGGCGCTCGCGGTCTCGGCGGCGGTGTAGCGGATCAGCTCGGTCATATCGGTCAGTCCTCCCCGAGGATCTGCGGCACACGGAAACGCTGCTCCTCGGAGGCGGGGGCGCCGGACAGCGCCTGCTCCGGGGTGAGCGACGGCCGCACCTCGTCCGCGCGCATGACGTTGGTCAGCGGCAGCGGGTGGGAGGTCGGCGGGACGTCCTGTCCGGCGACCTCGGAAACGCGGGCGACCGCGCCGATGATCACGTCGAGCTGCTCGGCGAAGTGGTCCAGCTCTTCGGGCTTCAGCTCAAGACGCGACAGCCGGGCGAGGTGGGCGACCTCCTCGCGCGTGATGCCAGGCATGCAGCGATCCTCAGGGTGAGTTCTGGTGAGACCCGGCGGTGCCTTGCGGGCGGAGCCGGGCCCGGGCAGGAGCAGCCGGGTTCGGCGCTCCGTCCTCGTGGTCTTTGGACCCCATCCTATGGGGCCCGTCCCCTACCCCGGCCAACGAGTGATCCGCGGCGGCCGTCGCCGACACCTGTCACGCCCGTCGCCGGCTCCCGTCGCGGCCCGGCGGCGGCGTCCGGCGGGCTACTGCGTCCGGCGGGCTACTGCGGCCGGGTGCGGGCCCAGCCCTGCGGCTTGATCTCCCGGTGCGCGGCCTGCACCACCTGGGCCACCGGCGGCAGCGTGGGCGGGATGACCGGCGGCCGGACCGGCGGGAGCGTCGGCGGCGGCAGTGCCGGCGGCCTGGCCGCCGGGCCGATCGGCTTGGCGCCCTGGGCCGGCTGGAAGCCGGCGTGCAGCTGGGGCGGCAGGCCGAGCCGCTCCACCGGCGGGGCGCCGGTGCGGTGCACCCGCAGCCAGGCGGTGGCCTGCTCGGCCGGCAGCGCGGCCGACACCAGCCAGCCCTGGACGGCGTCCACGCCCATGCAGTGCAGCCGCTCCCAGGTCTCGTCGTCCTCGACGCCCTCGGCGACCACGGTCAGGCCCAGCGAGTGGGCGAGCTCCACCGAGCAGCGGACCACCGCCGCGTCGTGGTCGTCGGCGACCATCCGGGAGACGAAGGAGCGGTCGATCTTCAGCTCGCCGACCGGCAGGCTGCGCAGCCGCACCAGCGAGGAGTGCCCGGTGCCGAAGTCGTCCAGGGACATCCCGACGCCGTAGCCGCGCAGTTCGGCCAGGGTGTCGGCGGCCCGCCGGGAGTCGTCCAGCAGCAGCCGCTCGGTGATCTCCAGCTGGAGCGCGTGGGCCGGCACCTGGTGGCGGACGAGGTGGCCGGCCACCCGCTGGGCGAAGCCGGGGTTGAGCACGTCGCGCGGCGAGACGTTGACCGCGACCTGCACCTGGAGGCCCTGCTCGCGCCAGTAGGCGAGCTGGCCGACGGCCGCCTCCAGCACGTAGTCGGTGAGCCGCGGCATCAGGCCGCTGGACTCGGCGAGCCCGACGAACTCGTCCGGCGAGACCTTCCCCTGGCCGGGCCGCTCCCAGCGCAGCAGCGCCTCCAGGCCGACCACCCGGCCGTCGAAGGCCACCTTCGGCTGGTAGTGCAGCTGCACCTCGCCGGTCTCCAGCGCCCGGCGCAGGTCCCCCAACAGCCCGATCCGGTACGGCGTGTCGGCGTCCTGGGTCTCGTCGTACTGGGCGACGCCGCAGCAGCCGCGCTGGGCGTGGCCCATCGCGACGTCGGCCCGGCGCAGCAGCGACTCGGCGTCCTGGGCGTGCTGCGGGTAGACGCAGACGCCGCCGCTGGCCTCCAGGACGAGCAGCAGCCCGTCCAGCCGGATCGGGGCGGCCAGTTCGGCGATCAGCGCCTTGGCGACCCGCTCCAGGCTGTCCGGGCAGTTGATGCCGGGCAGCAGGACGGCGAACTCGTCGCCGCCCATCCGGGCCACCATCGGGCGGCCGCGGCGGTAGTGCCGGGGCAGGCCGGCGAAGACGTCGTCGATGGACTCCCGGGTGGCGCTGCCGGCCGGGCCGCCGGAGCGCAGGGCCCGGTGCAGCCGGCGGGCGATGTGAACCAGCAGCCGGTCGCCGGCCGTATGACCGAGTGTGTCGTTGAGCGATCGGAAGCGATCGAGGTCGAGCAGGATGAGACCGACGCTGTACCCCTGCTCACACTCCGCAATCGCCTCCTGGGCGGCCAGCAGCAGGGCCTGACGGTTCGGCAGATCCGTCAGCGGGTCGGTCAGTTGGTCGCGGGCGCGGTCCCGGGCGATCCGCCAGGCCGCCACCAGCACCGCCAGGGGCACGGCGAACAGCGGCAGCAACTCGGGTTCGTACCGGTAGACCAGGACGGCCAGCGGGATGAGCGGCGCGGCTCCGGCCAGCAGCACGCCGAGCAGCAGGACCGCACCCGCCACCCCCTGCGGCGGGCGTGTGGGCGCACCGCCGGTCGTACGATCCATAAGCCCTGTCCTCCGTCGGGCCCGCCCCGTCAGGCCGCCTTACGGTGAGGCACCGTGCCGGTACCGACAGCTGCCGGGCATGGAGCGACCCCGTGGAACTCCGGTCCAGCCGGCGCCCCCACCCCTGCTGACACTCTGTTGCGCTCCAGGGTATGCCGGGGTCCACCCGGTGGGCAGACTTTCGGACAACCGGAAACGCGCCACCGCGCCCGGGTGCCGCACAGTGACACAATGCCCGCTTTCACGGTGCGGCACCCGGTGACGTTGCATCAGGACGATAACAACACCGATCCGGTCATCAGCCGATCGGGGCGGCTCCGGATCAGTCCTCGACAGTCTCCCCCGCCGCCTCTCCGGCCTCCTCGGGCTCCGGAAGCCCCAGGTGGGCGCGGGCGGCGGACGGCCCGTCGGCGAGCAGGACGGCGAACCCGGCGTCGTCCAGGACCGGCAGGCCGAGCTGAACAGCCTTGTCGTACTTGGACCCTGGGTTGTCACCGGCGACCACAAAATCGGTCTTTTTCGAAACCGAACCGGTCACCTTCGCTCCGCGCGAGGTCAGCGCCTCCTTGGCGCCGTCCCGGGTGTGGCCGGCCAGCGTGCCCGTCACCACCACGGTCAGCCCCTCCAGCGGGCGCTCCGCCTCCTCCTCGTCCGCGAACTCCTCGGTGAAGCGGACGCCGTCCGCCTCCCAGTTCCGGAGGACCTCCTTGTGCCACTCCTCCGCGTACCACTCCTGGATCGAGCGGGCGATCGTCGGACCGACCCCCTCGACGGCCGCCAGCTGCTCCTCGCTCGCCTCGAAGATCTTCGTCAGGTCGCGGAACTCCCGGGCCAGCGCCTGCGCGGCGACCGGACCGACGTGCCGGATCGACAGACCGTTGACGAACCGCCACAGCGGCCGCTGCTTCGCCGCCTCCAGGTTGTCGATCAGGGCCTGCAGCGACTTCTTCGGCTCGCCCTTGGTGGTGGCGAAGAAGAAGACCTCCTTCTCCTTGCCCGTCTTGTCGTCCAGCTTCGGCATGCCCGTCTTCGGGTCCCGGACCAGCACCTTGATCGGCAGCAGCTTCTCCCGCGTCAGCCGGAAGATGTCGGCCTCGTTGCGCACCGGCGCCTCGGCCGGCTCCAGCGGCTGGGTCAGCGCGGTGGCCGCGACGTAGCCCAGCCCCTCCACGTCCAGGCACTGCCGCCCGCCGAGGAAGGCGATCCGCTCCCGGATCTGGGCCGGGCAGCGCTCCGCGTTCGGGCAGCGCAGATCGATGTCCCCCTCGGCCATCGGCCGCAGCTCGCTGCCGCACTCCGGGCAGTGCGAGGGCATCACGAAGGCCTGCTCGGTGCCGTCCCGCAGGTCGTACACCGGGCCGAGGATCTCCGGGATGACGTCGCCCGCCTTGCGCAGCACCACGGTGTCCCCGAGCAGCACGTCCTTGGCCTTGACGATCTCCTGGTTGTGCAGCGTCGCGTACTGCACCATCGAGCCGGCCACCTTCACCGGCTCGGCCAGCACCGCGTACGGGGTGGCCCGGCCGGTGCGGCCGATGCCGACCTTGATCTCCGCCAGCCGGCCGGTGACCTCCTCCGGCGGGTACTTCCAGGCGATCGCCCAGCGCGGCGACTTGGAGGTGGCGCCGAGCCGGCCCTGCAGGGCGATCTCGTCCACCTTCACCACGACGCCGTCGATCTCGTGCTCGACCGAGTGCCGCTGCTCGCCGAAGTGCTTGATGAACGCCCGCACCTCGGCGAGCGTCCCCACCACCCTGTTGTGCCGGGCCGTCGGCAGGCCCCAGTCGTGCAGCAGCCGGTAGGCGTGCGACTGGTTGTCGATGTCGAAGCCGACCCGGGCGCCGATGCCGTGCACCACCATGTGCAGCGGGCGGGAGGCGGTGACGTGCGGGTCCTTCTGGCGCAGCGAACCGGCGGCGGCGTTGCGGGGGTTCATGAACAGCCGGATCATCGCCCGGGGCCGCTTGCCCTCCCTGGCGCGCTCCTCGTTCTCCTGCCGGCGCCGCTCGTTCTCCTCCGCGAAGGAGGCGTTGAGCGCGTCGAACTCCTCCGTCGGGAAGTAGACCTCGCCGCGGATCTCCACCAGCTCCGGGACGTTCTCGCCCTTGAGCCGGTGCGGGATCTCCTTGATGGTGCGGACGTTCGCGGTGATGTCCTCGCCGACCCGGCCGTCGCCGCGCGTCGCCGCCTGCGTCAACTGCCCGTTCTCGTAGGTGAGGTTGACGGCCAGGCCGTCCACCTTCAGCTCGCACAGGTAGTGGTAGTCGATGCCGTGCAGCTCGGTGGCGACCCGCTCCGCCCAGGCCGCCAGCTCCTCGTCGTCCATCGCGTTGTCCAGGCTGAGCAGCCGCTCACGGTGCTCGACCTCGGCGAACAGCACGGTGGGGGCGCCGCCGACCCGCTGCGTCGGCGAGTCCGGGGTGACCAGGGCCGGGTGCTCGGCCTCGATCCCCTCCAGCTCCCGCATCAGCACGTCGAACTCGGCGTCGCTGACGACCGGCGCGTCCTGCTCGTAGTACCGGGCCCGGTGGTCGGTGATCTCCGCCGCCAGCTCGGCGTGCCGCCTGCGCACCTCCGCCGGGACGTCCTCCCAGCCCTCGACAGCCGTCACCGCAAGCCCTCCTACGTTCTCATTCCGGGTTGTCCACCAGGCTCTGTGCCGCCCGCGCCGCGGACGACAGCGCCCTGCGCGCGTACGCCGGGGAGGCCCCGGCCAACCCGCAGGTCGGCGTCACCAGCACGCGACGGCCCAGCAGCTCCGGGGCGAACCCGAGCCTGCGCCACAAGGTCCTGACACCCTGGACACTACCGGCAGGGTCGGACACTGCCTGGTCAGTGGCGGGGACGACACCAGCGAGGATCATCGTGCCGCCCTCCACCGCCTCGCCGAGGTCGTCGTCCTGGCGCTCGGTGAGGAGGGAGAAGTCCAGCGAGATCCCGGCGACCCCGGCCCGGCGCAGCAGCGGGACCGGGACGTCCGGCGCGCAGGAGTGCACGACGACCGGCGCGTCCAGGCCCCCGACCACCTCGCGCAGCACCTCCTCGGCGACCTGCCGGTCGACCGAGCGCAGCCGCTGGAAGCCGCTCGCGGTCTTCACCGACCCCGACAGCACGGCCGGCAGCGAGGGCTCGTCGAGCTGGAGGACCACCTCCGCGCCGGGCACCCGCCTGCGGACGTCCGCGAGGTGGCGGCGCAGGCCCTCGGTCAGCGAGCCGGCGATGTCCCGGCAGGCACCGGGGTCGGAGAGTGCCTTCTCCCCGTGCTTGAGCTCGATGCTCGCCGCCAGCGTCCACGGGCCGACGGCCTGGACCTTGACCGCCCCCTGGTAGCCCTGGGTGAACTCCTCCAGCGCGTCCAGGTCCTCGCCGAGCCAGGAATGGGCGCGCCGGGTGTCCCGGCCCGGACGGTCGGTGAACCGCCAGCCGCTCGGCTCGGTCTGCGCGAACAGCTCGACCAGCAGGCCGGCGCCGCGGCCGATCATGTCCGCGCCCGGCCCGCGCGCGGGCAGCTCGGGCAGGAACGGCAGGTGCTCCAGTGCCCCGGTGGAGGTCTTGGCGGCCTCCCGGGCGTCGGTACCGGGCAGCGAACCGACACCGGTGGCGGCGCCACGCAGGTCGGGGAAGGGATGTGGGGTGCTCACCCGCCCGAGCCTACTCAGCCGGACGGCCCCGGCGCCGAGCACGGGGCTCGGCACCGGGGCCGTCGGGGTGGGGCGGGGTCAGTACGACTGGTAGCCGAACAGGTCGACGATCAGGTGCAGCGGAGCACCGCTCGCGTTGTAGAACGACACCTTGCCGTCCTTGACCGGGACGACCACCTGGTTGGGGATCGTCTCGCCCGGCAGGAAGTTCAGGTTCGAGGCGTTCGGCGCCGCGTCCCCGTGCGGGAAGACGGTCAGGTGCCCGTCGGTGCCCGGCTCGGTGACCGTCACGTTCAGGGTCACCGCCGCGGCGTTCGGGATCTCGCCGACCGGGACGTCCACCGTGCCCCAGGCCGGGACGGTGGCCGCCGGGCGGACGCCCGACTCCCAGTAGGTGTCCTGGCGGGTGTCGAGGACCCGGATCGGGCCGGCCGGGCGGTAGCTGACCTTGCCCTCGGTGGCGTAGTAGCCGGCGAGGTCGGCGACCAGGTGCACCGTGCCGCCGGAGGCGTTGTGGAAGGACACCTTGCCGTCCACCACCGGCACCGTCACCAGGTTCGAAACCGTATGCCCGGCTGGCCAGTTGAGGTTGGAGGTGTTCGGCACCGCGGCACCGTGCGGGTAGACGGTCAACCAGCCGTCGACCTGCGGATCGGTGACCGTCACGTTCATCGTCACGGCCGTCACGCCCTCCACCGGAACGCCCGCGACACCGGCCACCTGGAGGTCGACGGTGCCGTCCGCCGCCACGGCCTGCGCCGCCGGCACGCCGATCGGCTGACGGGTGTCCAGCAGCCGGGCCGGACCCTGGGCATGGAACAGCGAACCCTTCGGGCCGTAGTAGCCCGCCAGGTCGGCGACCAGGTGCACCGTGCCGCCGGAGGCGTTGTGGAAGGACACCTTGCCGTCCACCACCGGCACCGTCACCAGGTTCGAAACCGTACGCCCGGCTGGCCAGTTGAGGTTGGAGGTGTTCGGCACCGCGGCACCGTGCGGGTAGACGGTCAACCAGCCGTCGACCTGCGGATCGGTGACCGTCT
>NZ_JBHUAL010000094.1:24259-33185 GCF_042789775.1 Kitasatospora sp. NPDC056800
GTTCATCGTCACGGCCGTCACGCCCTCCACCGGAACGCCCGCGACACCGGCCACCTGGAGGTCGACGGTGCCGTCCGCCGCCACGGCCTGCGCCGTCGGCACGCCGATCGGCTGACGGGTGTCCAGCAGCCGGGTCGGACCGGCCGGGGTGAAGGCGCTGCCGATGTCGAGCATCTCGTAGGCACCGCGGTCGCGGAAGCCGCTGCCCGTACCGGTGTTGGCGACCGTCGGGTCGTCCACCGGGGCCTGGCCGCCGCGGTCGGTCGGCAGCATGCCCGGGGCGGTCTCGTCCGCCGAGTCGATCCGGTGGTCGACCGGGGCGTCCGGGCCCTTCGGCACGTAGGTCAGGGCGACGAAGTCGTGCACGCCCTGGCCGCTGTTCGCGGTGAGCTGGTCCTGGGTGCCGAAGGCGGCGCCGGCCCAGCTGTAGGGCGCGCCGCCGCTGCGCGGGTCGATCAGGTTGTAGTCGACCTTGGTGCCCGCGGTGGCGTTCGCCCCGACGGTGATCCCGGTGGCGGCGGCCGGGGTGGCGCAGGCCGCGTTCTGGTTCTTCGCGGTGTTCACCACGTTGTTCTCGACCACCGCGCCGGTCGAGCCGCCGTCCAGCACGATCCCGGCGAAGCAGGACGAGGTGACGGTGTTGGCCACCACGACGGTGTTCGGCGCGTCCTTGACCAGGATCCCGGTCATGTCGGACACGTAGTTGGCCTGGACCACGTTGGTGGTCAGGACGGTCCCGGTGGAGCCGCCGTCGACCTGGAGCAGCGGGCCGGGCGCGTAGCTGAAGTCGCCGCGGGCCCAGGTGACCTTGTCGGAGGCGTCGGTGATCCGGACGCCGCCGCCCGAGGCCGCGATGTTCGTGAAGGAGACGTCGTGCCCGCCGTCGACCACGACGGCCGGACGCTGGTTGCTCAGCACCGTCAGGTTCTCGAAGCGCAGGTGGTCGGCGCCCTTGACCACGATGGCGCTGTCCGGGTGGTTCGGCGCCCCGCCGCTGAGCGAGGCGACGCCGCCCGGCGAGTACTGCTGGGCCTGGCTGCGGAAGGTGATCGGGGCGTCGGCGGTGCCGGAGCGGGTCACGGTCACCGCGGTGTCGACGTAGGACCCGGCCGCGATCTCGACGGTCTGCCCCGGCTGGACGACCGCCGCGGCGGCCGCGACGTGGCAGAACGGCGCCGACTGGGCGCCGCTGCCGCTGTCGGTGCAGTGCGCACCCGCGGCGTTGTTGACGTAGAGCGTGCCGCCTGCCGCGGCCGCGCTGCTCGCACCGACGGCCGGCAGACCGACCGTCCCTACGAGCAGCGCGCCGACGGTCAGCGCGGATCGGACTCTGGACACGAATCCCCCCTGGTCACAGCGATCTCAGATCGCTAGGCAACCCTCGCCGCCGGACATCCCGGGGAAGGGCGCGGACATCCTTCCACGGGCTGTTCGGTCGGTACCAGGAGATTTTTCCCGAACTCCGGTGGGCGCGCGGGGCGTCGGCCGTCGCCGGTGTCCCGCGCGGCGCGTCAGCGCCCCGGGCGGACGGTGATGTCGGTGATCTCCGCGTCGCGGGAGGCGTCGAGGGCGGCGAGGACCGCCTTGGCGACGGACTCCGGCTCGATCCAGCGGTCGGCGTCGTACTCCTTGCCCTCCTGCTGGTGCACCTTGACCTGCATCGCGGTGGCGGTGCGGCCGGGGTAGACGGAGGTGACCCGGACGCCGTTGGCGTGCTCCTCGTGGCGCAGCGCGTCGGCGAGCGCCTTGAGGCCGTGCTTGCTGGCCGCGTACGCCGACCACTCGGCGTGGGCGTTCAGGCCGGCGCCGGAGTTCACGAAGAGCACGTGGCCCTTGACCAGCCGGATCGACGGCAGCAGGAGGCGGGTCAGCTCGGCGGGGGCGACGAGGTTGACGTTGAGCGTCTCCTGCCAGGCCTTGGGGGTCAGGTCGCCGACCGGGCCGAGCTCGACGACGCCCGCGACGTGCAGGAGGGAGTCGAGCTCGACGGGCAGCTGCTGGTGGCCGAAGGCCCAGGAGAGCTTGCCCGGGTCGCCGAGGTCCCCGACGAGGGTGCGGGCCCCGGGGAAGCGCTCGCGCAGCTCGGCGGCCCGGCGGGCGTCGCGGGCGAGCAGCCAGAGCTCGTCCCCGCGCTCGGCGAGTCGCTCGGCGAGGACGGCGCCGATGCCGGAGCCGGCGCCGGTGATCAGATGTGCAGCCATGGACCCGATCCTCTCAGGCCTTGAGCTGGGCGAAGACCTCGGCGGGGGTGTCCGCGAAGGTGATCAGCTCGGCGAGCGGGCGCGGCAGGAAGCCCTCGGCGTCCATCCGCTCCATCTGGGTGCGCAGGCCGGAGTAGAAGCCCTCGGTGTCCAGCACGACCACCGGCTTGTCGAACATCCCGTGCTTCTTGAGCTCCAGCACCTCGGTCACCTCGTCCAGGGTGCCCAGCCCGCCCACCAGGACGACGATCGCGTCGGCCCGGGCCGCCAGCTCCGCCTTCCGCTCGGGGAGGTCGGCGGTCCACACCAGCTCGTCGGCGCCGACGTACGCCTTGTGCCGCAGCATCTCGACCATCACGCCGACCAGTCGGCCGCCGGCCGCCTTCACCTCGTCGGCGAGCAGCCCCATCAGCCCGGCGTTCGAGCCGCCCCACACCAGGGTGTGCCCGCCCTCCCCCAGGAGCCGGGCGAACTCGGCGGCGGGGGCGGAGTAGCGGTCGTCGAGCGAGTACGCGGAGCAGAAGACAGAAATGTTCATAGTGTCGTCTGGTCTATCACGCCCCCTGCCCACCGCTCACCGCCATTACTCGGTGTACGGCACGAGCTTCGACAGGCTCAGGCTGAAGCCGAAGGGCTCCGGGATGGTGATCGCGTCGCCGAACTTCCGGTCGCTGCGGGTGTGGTAGCGGTCGTGGTTCGGCTCGGAGAACAGCGTCACCGTCTGCTGGCGCGGGTCCACGATCAGGTACAGCGGGATGCGCATCACGGCGTAGTCGTGCAGCTTGTCCATCCAGTCGTTGCCCGGGTTGGACGGCGAGACGATCTCCACGGCGATCAGGGCTTCGGCGGCAGGGGCTTTGTTACCCGGCTGGGAGAGGACGTCGAGGGGGAGGTAGGTCAGGTCCGGCTCACGCCCCTTGGAGACGTCCGGGCTGACGATCTCGCTCCGCTCGCTGGGAAGGTAGCCGTCAGGAGCGTGCTGCTCGAACTGCCTGCGCACCTGGGCCACGTTGAGCTGATGGATGTTGGACGGCGACGCCTGCATGATCAGCGTGTCTCCGGACCATTCGATCCGGACGCCTTCCGGGGTGATCCGCTCCAGCTCCTCGATGAACTCGCGGTGCTGCTCGTAGAAGGTCATGCCGTCCACTATGGCCGACCGGGCCGACATCTCACCCGCTGCCGGTCGGCCTGCCGACACCGGGATCCAGCCGGGCCTCTGCGTGGACAGGAGGCCCGGCCGCCGGCCGCTGCCGCTCAGGCGGTGACGGCCGGGCGCTCGGTGGTGGCGATGGTGGCGGAGCCGACGACGCGGGTGCCGTCGTAGAGGACCACGGCCTGGCCGGGGGCGATGCCGCGCACCGGGGTGTCCAGCCGCACCCGCAGTTCGCCGTCGACGACCGAGGCGCTCACCGGCACCTCCTCGCCGTGGGCGCGGAGCTGGGCGGTGTAGCGCCCGTCGGCGAGGGGCTCGGTGCCGCACCAGCGGGGGCGGATGGCGGTCAGCCCGGTGACGTCGAGGCCCTCGACCGGGCCGACCGTCACGGTGTTGTTCACCGGGGAGATGTCCAGGACGTAGCGCGGCTTGCCGTCGGCGGCCGGGCGGCCGATCCGCAGGCCCTTGCGCTGGCCGATGGTGAAGCCGTACGCGCCGTCGTGCTCGCCGAGCTTGGTGCCGTCGGCGTCGAGGATGTCGCCGGGCGCGGTGCCGAGGTGCTTGGCGAGGAAGCCCTGGGTGTCGCCGTCGGCGATGAAGCAGATGTCGTGGCTGTCGGGCTTCTTGGCGACGGCCAGGCCGCGGCGCTCGGCCTCGGCCCGGATCTCCTCCTTGGTGGTGTCACCGAGCGGGAAGAGCGAGTGGGCGAGCTGGTCGGCGTCGAGG
This sequence comes from Kitasatospora sp. NPDC056800, assembly GCF_042789775.1. NCBI lineage: Bacteria > Bacillati > Actinomycetota > Actinomycetes > Kitasatosporales > Streptomycetaceae > Kitasatospora > Kitasatospora sp. NPDC056800. Next base: position 28,343 of record NZ_JBHUAL010000094.1, read on the forward strand.
ACGCCGAGGACGTAGGACTGGTCCTTGGCGGAGTCGACGGCCCGGTGCAGTTCGCGCGCGCCGGAGGGCAGGTCGACGATCCGGGCGTAGTGGCCGGTGCAGACGGCGTCGAAGCCGAGGGCGACGGCCTTGTCCAGCAGCGCCGCGAACTTGATCTTCTCGTTGCAGCGCAGGCACGGGTTGGGCGTGCGCCCGGCCGCGTACTCGGCGACGAAGTCGTCGATGACGTCCTCGCGGAAGCGCTCGGCGAGGTCCCAGACGTAGAAGGGGATGCCGATCACGTCGGCCGCCCGCCAGGCGTCCCGGGAGTCCTCGATGGTGCAGCAGCCGCGCGCGCCGGTCCGGAAGGACTGCGGGTTGCTGGACAGCGCCAGGTGGACGCCGGTCACCTCGTGTCCGGCTTCGACGGCGCGGGCGGCGGCGACGGCGGAGTCGACTCCGCCGGACATCGCCGCGAGCACGCGCAGACGGCCGGTGGACGGAGTGGTCGGGGCACCCGGGAAGTCAGTCATGATGGCAACAAGGGTACGGGGTGGCCCGGCTGTTCCCGGAAGACGGGATCAGCGCCGGACGGCCGGGAACGGCGCCGCACGGCCGGGATCAGCGCCGGACGGAGGCCAGCCCGGCGTTGCGCGCCCGCTGCACCGCCGGCCCGATGGCCGCCGCCAGCGCCGTCACGTCCTCCCGCACCGAGGTGTGCCCGAGCGAGAACCGCAGCGACGCGCGGGCCAGCAGCGGGTCGACGCCCATCGCGAGCAGCACGTGGCTGGGTTGCGGCACCCCGGCGGAGCAGGCGGAGCCGGTCGAGCACTCGATGCCCTGGGCGTCCAGCAGCATCAGCAGGGCGTCGCCCTCGCAGCCGGGGAAGGAGAAGTGCGCGTTGGCGGGCAGCCGCCCGGCCGCGGACGGGTCGCCGTTGAGGATCGCGTCGGGGACGGCGTCCAGCACCGAGGCCACCAGTTCGTCCCGCAGCGCGCCCAGCGTGACGGTGTGCTCGGCCCGCCGTTCGACGGCGATCGCGGCGGCGGCCGCGAAGCCGGCCGCGCCGGGGGCGTCCAGGGTGCCGGAGCGCACGTCGCGCTCCTGCCCGCCGCCGTGCAGCAGCGGTACGGGCGCGGCGCCCCGGGAGAGCAGCAGCGCGCCGATGCCGAACGGGCCGCCGATCTTGTGTCCGGTGACGGTGAGCGCGGTGAGGCCGGATTCGGCGAAGGAGACCGGGACCTGACCGAGCGCCTGCACCGCGTCGGCGTGCACGGGGATGCCGTACTCGGCCGCCACGGCGGTCAGTTCGCGGACCGGCTGGACGGTGCCGACCTCGTTGTTGGCCCACATCACGGTGACCAGCGCCACCGACGCCGGGTCGCGTTCGATCGCGGACCGCAGCGCCTCGGGGTGCACCCGGCCGTGCTCGTCGACCGGCAGGTACTCGACGGCGGCGCCCTCGTGCTCGGAGAGCCAGTGCACCGCGTCCAGCACCGCGTGGTGCTCGACCGGGCTGCACAGCACCCGGGTGCGGGCCGGGTCGGCGTCCCGGCGGGCCCAGTACAGGCCCTTGACCGCGAGGTTGTCGGACTCGGTGCCGCCGCCGGTGAGCACGATCTCGCTGGGGCGGGCGCCCAGGGACTCGGCCAGCGACTCCCGGGACTCCTCGACCACCCGGCGGGCCCGGCGGCCGGCCGCGTGCAGGGCCGAGGCGTTGCCGACCACCCCCAGGTGCGCCGTCATCGCGGCGATCGCCTCGGGCAGCATCGGCGTGGTCGCCGCATGGTCCAGGTATGGCATAACCATCCGATTGTAGAGCGCCGCACGGGGCGGGGTTCCGGCCCGGGGCACCGATCCAGCCACCGCCCGCACGGGCCGGACGCACCACGGCCGGACGGCCGCGTCCGGTACTGGTTTGTACCACTGAGCCACCCAGCGGTTAGCCTGACGCCACCAGTCAGCCGGATCCACGGGGAACGCCATGTCGCAGTCGGTCGACCGCGCGCTGACCCTGCTCGACGCGCTCGGCGACGCACCGCTCTCGCTGGAGCAGGCCGCCAGCAGCCTCGGGGTGCACAAGTCCACCGCCCTGCGGCTGCTGCGCACCCTGGAGGAGCACGGCTTCGCCCGCCGCCAGCCGGACCTGCGCTACCGGATCGGCGGCCGGGTGCTCTCGCTGGCCCACCGCGCGCTGGAGGACTTCGACGTCCGGCAGGTCGCCGCGCCGTACCTGGCCGCGCTCAACGCCCGCTGCGGCTACACCGTCCGGCTCGCCGTGCTGCACGACGGCGAGGTGCTCTACCTGGACGAGGTGGCCGGGCCGCCGGGCGCGGAGCCGTCCCGGATCGGGCGCCGGGCCCCGGTCGACGGGACGGCGGTCGGCCGGGTGCTGCTCGCCGGGCTGTCCGCGGACGACGCCCGCGCGGAGCCCGAGCTGGCGGCGGTGCGCCGCCGGGGCTGGGCGGCCGAGTCGCGCGAGCACCGGGAGCCGGTGACCTGCGTGGCCGCGCCGGTCGCGGGCAGCGGCGGGCGGACGGTCGCGGCCTGCGCGCTGAGCGCCCCGGCGAGCGAGGTTCCGCCGGCCGAACTGGCCAGGATGGTGCCGGAACTGCTCTGCACGGCCGAGGCGATCTCGCTCGCGTACGGCGGCTCGCCTACTCCTCGCTGGTGCGAGAACCGTTGCGGTGCCAGGCCCGCGGGGCACGCCAGCCGTACTTCAGGGCGAGCATCCGCAGCCCGAAGGCGGTGAGCGCGGCGGCGGTGCCGGTCACGCCGGTGAGCCGGTCGGTGGCGATCAGCAGGGCGACGACGGTGGCGCCGACCAGGGCGGGGACGGCGTAGATCTCCCGGTCCCAGCGCAGCAGCGAGGGGATCTCCCCGGCGAGTATGTCGCGGATCACGCCGCCGCCGGCCGCGGTCACCATGCCGAGCGCGATCGCGGCGACGGCGCCGAGTCCGAAGTCGTGGGCCTTGGCGGTGCCGGTCACGCAGAACAGCCCGAGCCCGAGGGCGTCCAGGGTCTGCACCGCCCGGTTGATCCGCTCGACCTCCGGGTGCAGGAAGAACACCACCAGGGCGGCGCCCAGCGGGGTCACGAAGTAGCCGAGGTTGGTGAACGCGGCGACCGGGGTCGCGCCGATCACCAGGTCGCGCATCACGCCGCCGCCGAGGGCGGTGACCTCCGCCAGCACACAGATGCCGAAGATGTCCATGTTCTTGCGGACGGCGAGCAGGCCCCCGGAGAGGGCGAAGACGAAGATGCCGACGAGGTCCAGCGACTGCTGGACGTCGGTCGGGAAGAGCTGGGATGTCACCGTCCATGTGTACCCGATGTGCACGGATGTGCCGGTGAACGTCCGTTCTCCGGATGCGAACGCACCGCCGGAAGGGTGCCGGACGGCTTGCGCGCCGTCCGGCCGGACCTGCTCGGCTAGCCTCCGCCTGTGAAGCTCGTGAAGCCCAGGTCGGCCCCGGCGTCACCGCCGGAGCCGTCGAAGTCGCCGCCGGAACCGCCCGCCTCCGCCAGGCTCGGCTGGCTCGACGCGCTGCGCGGCGTCGCCGCCCTCGCCGTCGCCATGCACCACTTCGGACTGCTCGGCAAGATCCCCCACGCGGACCGGGTGCCGCGCCAGCTGGACCTCGGCTTCTTCGGCGTGATGCTGTTCTTCCTGGTCAGCGGGTACATCATCCCGGCGTCGCTGGAACGGCGCGGCGACGTCCGGGCGTTCTGGACCGGGCGGCTCTTCCGCATCTACCCCGCGGTGGCCGTCACGATCGTGGCGAGCCTGCTGGTGCTGCCCCGCGGCGGCCAGATCGTCCAGAGCTTCCCCTTCGACCACCCGGTGCTGTCGCTCGCCGCCAACGGCCTGCTGCTCCAGGACCTGGTGGGGGTGCCCAGTGCCATCGGCGTGATGTGGTCGCTCACCTACGAGATGGTCTTCTACTACTTCGTGTGCGCGCTGTTCGTGCGGGGGTGGCACCGGAACAGCGCGCCGATCGCGGTCGGCTTCGCGTCCGTCGCCCTGGTGCTCGGCACCTGGCTGCCGATCGGCGGGATCTCGGTGGACCTGGCGGCCACCAGGCACCTGGTGGCGGTGGCCGGGATCGTGGTGCTGATGGCGATGGCGTGCATCGCCACCGCCCGTCCGGACCTGACCCGTTGGGGCGCGCTGCTGCTCGGCGGCCTGGGCCTGGTCCTGATCACGGTGAACAACCGGAGCACCGGCTTCGAGACCATGCTGATCTTCGCGACGATGTTCGCCGGCACCGTGCTGTACCGGCTGGAGCACGGCCTGCTCGACCGGCTCCCGGCCCTGCTCTGCTGCGCCTTCGTGGTCGTCGCCGGCGTCACGGTCGGCTACCTGTACAACCGGGACACCGCGCTCTGGCACACCTGGACCCCTTCGTGGCAGTCCTTCTCCCTCGCCTACCTGGCCGCCTGGGCCCTGTTCGCGGCGGCCATGCTGCTGCGCCGGCGCCGCTTCCCGCGCTGGCTGAGCGGGCTCGGCACGATCAGCTTCTCGGTCTACCTGCTGCACGGGCCGCTGATGTACTTCGTCGGCTGGAGGCTCCAGGGCTACCCGCCGATCGTCGGGCCGACGGGGCAGGCCGCGCTCACCCTCGGCTACCTGGGGGCGCTCGTGGTGCTCTCCTACCTGTCGTACCGGCTGGTCGAGATCCCGTTCCAGCGCCTCGGCCGCCGGGTGGTCCGGGCGCTGGACCGCCGCTTCCCGGCCCCCGCCCCGGGCCCGCGCGAACCGGCGCCGAGGCCCGAAGCGGTGCCGGCCGCGGGCGTCTGAGGCGCCCGGGACGCCTGGGACGCGGACGCCGAAGAGGCCGCCCGCCCCGGGGGTCCGGGGCG
>NZ_JBHUAL010000095.1:0-33163 GCF_042789775.1 Kitasatospora sp. NPDC056800
AGTCCGCACCGGTGGGTGCGGGACTGCCGTCGCGGTCCGCGGGTGGTTCGTGCGTGCTCATCGGGGGGTGAGCTTACCTTGCGGCCGCTCGGCCCCCTCAGAGCGTTCCGATCCCCCGGCGAGGCCGGGGGCCGGTGGATCAGCGGTCGCGCTTCTCCTTGATCTTCGCGGCCTTGCCGCGGAGGTCACGCAGGTAGTACAGCTTGGCGCGGCGAACCGCACCGCGGGTCACGACCTCGATCTTCTCGACGACCGGGGTGTGCACCGGGAAGGTGCGCTCCACGCCGACGTTGAAGCTGACCTTGCGAACGGTGAAGGTCTCACCGATGCCGGCGCCGTGGCGGCGGATGACGACGCCCTGGAAGACCTGGACACGGGAGCGGTTGCCCTCGATGACCCGGACGTGAACCTTCAGGGTGTCACCGGCGCGGAAGGCCGGGATGTCGCTACGCAGCGAGGCCGCGTCGACAGCAGCGAGCTTGTTGCTCATGTTGCTCTCCATCGCAGGCGCCACGGGCCGCCCACGGAAAATCGTCACAATGGGGTTCGCTGCGGGCCGCATCGGCTGACGGCGATCCCCCCGTGGCGAGGGCGCCGGTCCACGTGTCCCCTACAGGAGGGAACCAGCGACAGACAGCAGCCGCCTATTCTTCCACATCAACGGCCGTGGACCGAAATCGGCCGAGCCCCTCGTCCCAGGCCAGGCCGAGGATGCTCAGCGCCTCGCGCTCCTTCTTGTCGAAGGCGCCGTACTGCCAGCGCTCGACCAGGTCGGGCCGGTTCGCCAGGGTCCGGGCGAAGGCCTGCTCGCGGCGCCAGCGGGCGATCTTGCCGTGGTTGCCGCTGAGCAGCACGTCCGGCACCGTACGGCCGCGCCACTCGGCGGGCTTGGTGTAGACCGGGCCCTCCAGCAGGTCGGCCATCGCGCCCGGCGCGAAGGAGTCGTCGCGGTGGGACTCGGCGTTGCCGAGCACTCCGGGCAGCAGTCGGGCGATCGCCTCGACCATCACCAGCACGGCGACCTCGCCGCCGGCCAGCACGTAGTCGCCGATCGAGGTCTCGACCACCGGCATCCGGGTGGCGGCTTCCTCGATCACCCGGCGGTCGATGCCCTCGTACCGGGCGGGGGTGAAGGCCAGCCAGGGGCGCCCGGCCAGTTCCTGGGCGAGCTCCTGGGTGAACGGGCGCCCGCTCGGGGTCGGCACGACCAGGGTGGGCACCTGGCCCTCGGGGCCGCCGGCGACCACCGCGTCCAGCGCCTCGCCCCACGGCTCGGGCTTCATCACCATGCCGGGGCCGCCGCCGTACGGGCTGTCGTCGACCGTGCGGTGCACGTCGTGGGTCCATCCGCGCAGGTCGTGGACGTGCACGTCCAGCTGCCCGCGGGCGCGGGCCTTGCCGACCAGCGAGACGTCCAGCGGCTCCAGGTACTCCGGGAAGATCGTGACGACGTCGATCCGCATGCCGCTCTGCACCCCGCCGGACACCGCACCGCCGGGTGCCGCACCAGTCGACACCGCGCCGCTCGACACCGCATCGGCGCCAACCCCGACACCGGCCTCGGCGCCGACCTCGACACCCGCCCCGGCGCGCTCCTCGACGGTCACTCCGACTCCTCCGAGTCCTCGCCGCGCTCGGCCGAGGAGGTCCCCGCGACCTCGGCCTGCTCCATGTCGATCAGCCCGGGCGGCGGGGTGATCACGGCGCGCTGGTTCTCCAGGTCGATGGTCGGCACGATCTGGCTGACGAAGGGCACCAGCACCTCCATCCCGTCGGCCTTCTTGACCGTGAGCAGGTCCTGGTAGGGCAGGTGGACGATCTCGGTCAGCTCGCCGACCGGGGTGCCGTCCAGCAGCACCACGTCCAGGCCGATCAGCTGGTGGTCGTAGTACTCCTCCGGGTCCTCGGGGCTCTCCTCCGGGTCGACCTCGGAGATGAGCACGGTGCCGCGGAGGGCCTCGGCCGCGTTGCGGTCCTTGACGCCGGCGAAGCGCAGCAGCAGCCGGCCGCTGTGCACCCGGCCGGACTCGACGGTCAGCGGTCCGGTCGACGCGGGGTCGGTGAGCAGGACGGCACCGGGGCCGAGCCGGAGTTCCGGCTCGTCGGTGCGGACCTCGACACTGACGTCCCCCCTGATGCCGTGGGCACGGCCGATCTTGCCGACGACGAGCTGCACGGTGATCGTTCTCCTGGAGTTCCTGAGCCGCAACGAAAAGCGACGGGCTGCGAAGCGACGGACTGCTAAGCCATGAAGCGACGGAAATGCTGATGGAAATGCGAAAGGCCGACCGGGACGACATGCGTCCCGGTCGGCCTCACAAGCCCTGACGGCTGAACGAGCAGCGGCGTCAGCGAATGTTGTCCACGTCGACCAGGTCGACCCGGACGTTGCGACCGCCGAGGGCGCCGACCACGGTGCGCAGAGCGCGCGCCGTACGGCCGCCCCGGCCGATCACCTTGCCGAGGTCATCGGGGTGCACTCGCACCTCGATGGTGTTCCCCCGACGCAGGTTGCGCGAGCGCACCTGCACCTCGTCGGGGTGCTCGACGATGCCCTTCACCAGGTGGTCGAGGGCGTCCTCGATCACGATCAGGCCTCGGCGGCGGCGTCGGACTCGGCCTCGGCCTTGTCCGACTTCTTGGCCTTCGGGGTGATGGCGACACCGGTGGTGGCGTCCTCGAAGCCGGCGACGGCCTTCGCGAACAGGTGCGAGAAGTCCTCGACCTTCGGCTCGGCAACGAGCAGCGGAGCCGGAGCCGGCAGGCCCTTGAACTTCTGCCAGTCGCCGGTCAGCTTCAGGATGGCGAGCACCGGCTCGGTCGGCTGGGCGCCGACGGACAGCCAGTACTGGGCGCGGTCGCTGTCGACCTCGATCTTCGAGGGGTTGTAGGTCGGCTGGTAGATGCCGATCTCCTCGATCGCGCGACCGTCACGCTTGGTGCGGGCGTCGGCGACGACGATGCGGTAGTGCGGGGAGCGAATCTTGCCGAGACGCTTCAGCTTGATCTTGACTGCCACGGGAGTGGATTCTCCTGGTGTTGACGTGGGTGAGCGGGCTCGCCGTCGCGTGGGGTTGCGGGGCGGACCGTTCAAGGGACACGCCAGCCGTAGGAGAGAGGGGTCCTGCTCGGCTGCCGAGTACTCAGCTGTCCATTCTGCCACATCGGCGAGAACCGCCTGTACGCGGGACCGGGCTCCCGGTCAGGGCTCGACCGGGAGCCCCCGCTCCCGGTCCAACCCGAAGACATCACCGCTGTCCTGCTGTACCGCTCGTTCCGTACTGCTCGTACTGCTCGTACGGCCTGTACCGCCTGTACTGCCTGGTACTGCTACCGCCTGTCACCGCTCACTCGGCGCTGCCGCCGCTGCCGGTACCGCCGGCCCCGCGTGCACCGCCCGTACCGCTCCACTCCGCTCCGCGCCGCCCATCCGGCCGGACCGCTGCCCGCACAGCAGCCCGTCGGGACGTCGACCGCTCAAGCGACGTGAGCGGCGTGAGCGACTTAAGCGATCTTGAACGGCTGCTGGCACGCGCCGCAGACGATGGACGCCTGCGCGAGCACCGAGGGAACGACCCGGACGTTGCGCCCGCACCCGCAGACCGCCTTGACCCGCACGCCGCCCCCGGAGGAGCCGTGCCGGGCCGCCGGACCGCGGAAGGCGCGCGTCGCGCCGTCGCCGGCCACCGCCTCCTGGTGCGCCCCGAGGGCACGGTCCAGGCGTTCGATGGTCTCGGCGTACCGCTCCTGGGTCTCCTTGAGCATGGTCACCTGGGAGAAGCCGCTGCTCGCGTGCGGCTCGACCGGGTGCGCCAGGCCCAGCTCGGAAGCGAGCATCAGGAAGCGCCGGTTGTGGTAGCGGCCGGCGCGCGAGGTGTCCCGGATGTCCCGGGCCGCGGCCAGACCGTGGGCGGCCTCGTGGAGGAGGCGCTCGAAACCGAGCCGCGTCCCGCAGGCCGAGGAGGACTCGCCGATCAGGGCCTCGGGCGAGGCCAGATCGGGAAGGTCCTGGTGGTAGGCCTGGATGTCACTCCAGGCGGCGGCCAGTTCGGCCGCGAGAACGAGGGGCTGTGTCGTGCTCACGCTAGACCAACGATGGAGTGCGAGCCGATGTTCCGCATGTTCTCGTTCCCGGGGAATTCACAGGGAACTCCCAGGAATGCGAGGCCGCGCGCGAATTGCGCGTTCCGGATCTGACGCAAGACCAACCCCCTGCCGGTTTGGGCCCGTCGCAACGTCGGCGGGCCTGATGAATTCCGTCCGGGGGGCGGGCTGTCGCCACCCAGGACGTACGGCCCGTGGGCCTGCCGGATTGACAGGGCCACGGGCCGTACACCGTACCGCTATTCGGTTAATACCGGGAGTTGACCGGCCAGTAGGGATGTCCCCCGCGGGGACGCACCGGAACAGTTACCGGATTCTTACCCATCCGCATTCCGGGCAAATGTCGCCGGTGCCGGTCATTACCCGTGGGCGACCGGCGCCCGGCGGACATCCACCGGACATCCACCGAACACCGAACGGATGTCAGTACGCCCGGGCGACGAGCGCGACATTGCCTTCCTGGTCGTCCGCCAGCGGCACCGAGCCGTCGGCCGCGACGATGCAGCGGACCGTGACGCCCTGCTCGGCCAGCTTGGCCTCGCCCTCCGCGCCGAGGTCGGCCCAGGAGATCCGGCCCCAGCCGGTCGCGGCGGCCTCGATGGCCTCGTCGATGGTCTTGACGTCGACCGTGCGGGACTCGCGGCGCTCGCGGGACTGGCGCAGCAGCAGCGCCTGGTCCTCCTCCAGCACGCCCGGGAGCAGCGCGGCCAGGGCGTCGATGGAGACCGGCTCCTTGCCGCCCGGGATGCGGCGGGCCAGCATCGCGGTGCCGTTCTCCAGGTCGCGCGGGCCGACCTCGATGCGCAGCGGAACGCCCTTGAGCTCCCAGTCGACGGCACGGCGGCCGAACGGGGTGTCGGTGCGGTCGTCGACCACGACCCGGATGCCGACGGCCTCCAGCTGGGCGCCGATCTCGCGGACCTTGGCGATGACCGCGTCGTCGCCCTTGATCGCGAGCACGACGGCCTGGACGGCGGCCAGGCGCGGGGGCACCCGCAGGCCGTTGTCGTCGCCGTGGGACATGATCAGGCCGCCGACCATGCGGGTCGAGACGCCCCAGGAGGTCTGCCAGACGTACTCGCGCTCGGCGCCCTGCAGCTGGTACGTGGTGTTGAACGCCTTGGCGAAGTTCTGGCCCAGCTCGTGGCTGGTGCCCATCTGCAGCGCCTTGCCGTCGCCCATCATGCCCTCGAGGGTGAGGGTGTTGATGGCGCCGGCGAAGCGCTCCTTGGCGGTCTTGCGGCCGAGCACGACGTCGATGCCGAGCACGTTCGTCATGAAGTCGCCGTAGACCTGGGTGTGGATCATCGAGGCGTACTCGCGGGCGTCCTCGTAGGTGGCGTGGGCGGTGTGGCCCTCCTGCCAGAGGAACTCGGTGGTGCGCAGGAAGACGCGCGGGCGGAGCTCCCAACGGACCACGTTGGCCCACTGGTTGATCAGCAGGGGCAGGTCGCGGTGGCTCTGCACCCACTTCGAGAAGTACTCGTTGATGATCGTCTCGGAGGTCGGCCGGACGACGACCGGCTCCTCCAGCTGCTTGCCGCCGCCGTGGGTGACCACCGCGAGCTCGGGGGCGAAGCCCTCGACGTGCTCGGCCTCCTTGGTCAGGTAGGACTGCGGGATGAACATCGGGAAGTAGGCGTTCTGCGCGCCGGCCTTCTTGATCCGCGCGTCCATCTCCTGCTGCATCCGCTCCCACAGGCCGTAGCCGTACGGTCGGATGACCATGGTGCCGCGCACCGGACCGTTGTCGGCCAGCTCGGCCTTGTTGATGAGGTCCTGGTACCAGCGCGGGAAGTCTTCCGCCTGAGGGGTGAGAACGGGTGCCTTAGCCATGGGGCGAATGGTACGGGGCCCGGGGCCCCGGTTTCGAATCGGTATCACCGGGCGGGGGCGCACCACCGCGACACGCGCGCACCACCCTGCACCCCTCTGGACGCCGGGCCCGACCCGCTGTTCGCTGGTGTGGGGCGGGACTTTGGGGGAGCCGTAGCAGCGCACCGAAGGACCGGATGGGAGGCCGCCATGGCTTCAGCTCGCACGACCGGCACGACCGGCACCACCGCACGACCGACGGGCGCACGCCCGCACCACCCGCGGACCGGGGCGGCCCGCCCCGCGCGGGCGCGCGACTGGGCGGAGATCCAGGAACGCATGCTGGTGCCGCTCTACGAGGCGGTCTACGACCGGCTGGAGGTCGGCCCGGCGAGCAGCGTGCTGGGCCTGGGCTGCCGCTCCGGGCTGGCCCTGCTGCTCGCGGCCGGCCGGGGCGCCCAGGTCGCCGGGCAGGAGCCGCGGGACGAGCTGCGCGAGCTGGCCCACGACCGTCGGCTGCGGGTGTGCGCGGGGCCCCGGACGTCGGCGGCCGTCGCCCGCTCGGCCCATTCGCTGGTGACGGTTTTCGAGCAGCTGCCCGGGGCCGCCGACGCCGGGCCGGTGGTCGCCGAGGCCGCCCGGCTCACCCTCCCGGGCGGGCACGTGGTGCTGGCCGCCTGGGGCCCGCCGGAGCGCTGCGAGAGCGCCCCGGTGCTGGACGTGGCCCGGCGGATGGCGGGCCGGACCACCGCGCGCGACCCGTTCGAGCTGAGCGCGCCCGGCGCGCTGGAGGACCTGCTGGCCCCGGCCGGCCTGCGTCCGGCCGGCAGCGGCCGGGTGAGCTGCCCGTTCGCCTACGCCGACCTCGACAGCGCGGTGCGCGGGCTGCTCTCCACCGGCCTGTTCGAGCCGGCCGAGGAGTTCTCCGGGGCCTCGCTGGTGGCCAAGGAGCTGGAGGAGGTGCTCCAGCCGTACCTGCGCGCGGACGGCTCGGTACGGATGGAGAACCTGTTCCACTACCTGGTCGCCGAACGGTCGCGCTAGGCGGGACGAGGAGGGGCGAGGGGGCCGCAGAGGGGACGAAAAACCGGGGGCGCCCGCCACCATGGCGAGCGCCCCGGCCCCCGGCTTCACGCCCGGTCGATCGACTTCCCGTCAGCCCCGTCGGCCCCGTCGGACCCACCAGACCCGCCGGACCCGCCGGCCGGCCCGTCGGAACCCTCGGCCCCCTCGGAGCCCTCCCGCGGCACCCCCGCCGCCCGGTACGCCGCCGCCTCGTCCAGCGTCTCCGCCTCCAGCAGCGCCGCCGCCAGCGCGTCCAGCCGGTGCCGCTGCTCGGTCAGGATCCGCACCGCGTCGTCGTAGCACTCGGAGACGATCCGCCGCGCCTCCTCGTCCACCGCGTCCAGGGTGGTCGGCGCGGCGGAGAGCCCGTACGCGCCCTGCGGGTCGGAGGGCACCGCGGTGAGCCGGCCGACCCGCTCGCTCATCCCCCAGCGTCCGGCCATCCCGCGGGCGATGCTGGTGACCTGCTCCAGGTCGCTCTCCGCACCGGTGGTGATCACCCCGTAGACCACCTGCTCGGCCGCCATGCCGCCGAGCGCGCCGATGATCCGGCCGCGCAGGTACGGCTCGGTGTACGAGTAGCGGTCGTTCTCCGGGGTGGAGAGGGTGACGCCGAGCGCCCGGCCGCGCGGCACGATGGTGATCTTGCGGACCGGGTCCGCGCCGGGCTGGAGCATGCCCAGCAGCGCGTGCCCGCTCTCGTGGTATGCCGTCCGCTCGCGCTCCTCCTGCGGCATCACCAGCGGCCGCACCGCGCCGAGCTGGACCTTCTCCAGCGCGTCCGAGAGGTCCCGCTCGTTGACCGCGTCCTGCTTGCGCTTGACGGCCAGCAGCGCGGCCTCGTTGACCAGGTTGGCGAGTTCGGCGCCGGTCATCCCCGGCGTGACCTTGGCCAGCTGGTTGAGGTCGGTGTCGCCCGCCAGCGGGACGCTGCGGCTGTGGATGCGCAGGATCGCCGCGCGGCCCTCCCGGTCGGGCGGGCTGACGGTGATCCGCCGGTCGAAGCGGCCGGGGCGCAGCAGCGCCGGGTCGAGCACGTCCGCCCGGTTGGTCGCGGCGATCACGATGACGCCCTCGGAGCCGCTGAAGCCGTCCATCTCGGTGAGGATCTGGTTGAGGGTCTGCTCGCGCTCGTCGTGCCCGCCCATGCCGCCGCCGGCGCCGCGCTGGCGGCCGATGGTGTCGATCTCGTCGATGAAGATGATCGCCGGGGCGACCTTGCGGGCTTCGGCGAACAGCTCGCGGACCCGGCTGGCGCCGACGCCGACGATCATCTCGATGAACTCGGAGGCGGAGGCGGAGAAGAACGGCACGTTCGCCTCGCCGGCCACGGCCCGGGCCAGCAGGGTCTTGCCGGTTCCGGGCGGGCCGCTCAGCAGCACGCCGCGCGGCATCTTGGCGCCGAGCCTGCGGTACCGCTCGGGGTTCTTCAAGTAGTCGACGACCTCGGTGAGTTCGGCCTCGACCTCGTCGATGCCGGCCACGTCGGCGAAGGTGGTGCGCTTGCCCTCCTCGGCGGTGACCGGCTTCGGCGGGGCCTTGCGGCCGAGCGGTCCGCCGCCGAGCCCGCCGGCCATCCGGCGGGCGAGCAGCACCCAGATGAAGATCAGCAGCAGCATCGGGGCGAGCGAGATCAGCAGGTTGGTGAGGAAGCTGCGCTGCTGGACCGGCGAGGTGGCGGTGACCTCGACGCCCTGCTGCTGCAGGGTGGTCCAGAGGTTGTCGCCCGCGAAGGAGGGCCGCTGGGTGTCGAACTCGGTGTAGTCGCCCTTGCCGCCGTCCGGCTTGGGCTGGGCGCTCTTGAGGGTGCCCTCGATCGCGTCGCCCTTGGCGTAGATCTTGGTGATGTTGCCCTTGTTCAGCTGGTTGTTGAACTCGGTGTACGAGATCGTGGTGGCACCGGCGGGGCCGAAGAAGGACAGCAGCAGGTCCGAGATCAGGAACACCACGAGGGCGGTGAGGGCGAGGCCCACCCAGCCGCCGGGCATCCGGCGCTTGGGCGGCGGCGGGGGCGGGGCGCCCTCCGAACGCCAGGGCTGGTCGGGGGTCTGACGTGGCGGCACGGGTTCGGTCACCCATCGGACAATACGGACAGGTGCTCGGGCGGGCCAATCGCAACGCCGCGCCCGGACCGCCGGACGGCCGCGCCGACCCCTCCCACCAGCGACTATGCCGTCGCGCCCGGCCACTCCTCGGCGGTCAGCGCGAACCGCTCGTGGTCGCGCCAGTCCCCCTGGAGGAACAGCATCCGCGGGGTGAAGCCCTCGTGCCGGAAGCCCAGCCGCTTGGCCATCGCGATCGAGCGCTCGTTCTCCGGCTGCACGTTGATCTCCAGCCGGTGCAGCCCGAGCCCGTCGGCGGTCTGCGGGGCGAAGCAGCGGTCCACGACCAGCCGCATGCCCTCGGTCATCCGCCCGGTGCCGTTGAACGGGACGTACGAGTCGTAGCCCAGCGAGGCGTTGCAGAACCGGCCCATCACGATGTTGGCGACGTTCACCTTGCCGACCAGTCCGCCGGTCTCCCGGTCGACGATCAGGAAGGTGCGCAGCCCGGACCCCTGGCGCTTCAGCAGGTCGGGCAGCCCGTCCGGCTCGACCGGGTTCCACCGTCCGATGTGTTCGGCGGACCGCCGGACCGCTTCGGCGTACCCGGCCGTGTCCTCGGCCCTCGGGGCCCTGATCATCACTCGCATGCCCCCATCATCGGACACGCGATCGGCCCGCCGCCCGGAAACACCGGACGACGGGCCGACGGGAGCCGGTCGGAGGACTACAGCAGGTCCTTGAACTCCTTGGGCAGCTCGAAGTCGGCCGGGCCCTTGCCCGCGCCGAGGCCGAACGCGCCGCCGTCCGCCGGGCCCTGGCCGGTGCCCGGGCCGAGCGCGCGGCGCTCGGCGGCCGCGGCCTCCTCCTGGGCGCGCTTCAGCGGGTTGCCGCTCTTGCGCTTGCCCTTGGCCTGCGGGGCCTTCTTGCCGGACTTCTTGGCGCCGCCGCCCATGCCCGGGATCCCCGGCATGCCGGGCATGCCCTTGCCGGAGGCCATCGCGGACATCATCTTGCGGGCCTCGAAGAACCGCTCGACCAGGTTCTTCACCTCGCCGACCTGGACACCGGAGCCCTTGGCGATGCGGGCCCGGCGGGAGCCGTTGATCAGCTCCGGCTCGGCCCGCTCGGTCGGGGTCATCGACTTGATGATCGCGCCGACCCGGTTGACGTCCTTGTCGTCGATGTTGTTGATCTGGTCCCGGATCTGGCCCATGCCGGGCAGCATGCCGAGCAGCTTGGAGATCGAGCCCATCTTCTGGACCTGCTCCAGCTGGGACAGGAAGTCGTCCAGGGTGAACTGCTTCGGACCGCCGCGCAGCTTGGCGGCGATCTTCTCCGCCTCCTCCTGCGAGAAGGTCTGCTCGGCCTTCTCGATCAGCGAGAGGACGTCACCCATGCCGAGGATGCGCGAGGCCATCCGGTCCGGGTGGAAAGCGTCGAAGTCGTCGACCTTCTCGCCGTTGGAGGCGAACATGATCTGCCGGCCGGTGACGTGCGCGACCGACAGGGCGGCACCGCCGCGGGCGTCGCCGTCGAGCTTGGAGAGCACCACGCCGGTGAAGTCGACGCCGTCGAGGAAGGCCTGCGCGGTGGTGACCGCGTCCTGGCCGATCATCGCGTCGACGACGAACAGGACCTCGTCCGGGTTCACCGCGGCGCGGATGTCGGCGGCCTGCTGCATCAGCTCGGCGTCGATGCCCAGGCGGCCGGCGGTGTCGACGACGACGACGTCGTACTGCTTCTGCTTGGCGTACTCGATCGAGTCCTTGGCCACCTGCACCGGGTCGCCGACGCCGTTGCCCGGCTGCGGGCCGTAGAAGGCCACGCCGGCGCGCTCGGCGACCACCTGGAGCTGGTTGACCGCGTTGGGGCGCTGGAGGTCGCAGGCGACCAGCAGCGGGGTGTGCTTCTGCTTCTTCAGCCAGTGGCCGAGCTTGCCCGCCAGGGTGGTCTTACCGGCACCCTGGAGACCGGCCAGCATGATCACCGTCGGGCCGCTCTTGGCGAACCGCACCCGTCGGGTCTCGCCACCGAGGATGGAGATGAGCTCCTCGTTGACGATCTTGATGATCTGCTGCGCCGGGTTCAGCGCACCGGAGACCTCGACGCCGAGCGCCCGCTCCTTGACCTGCTTGATGAAGGCCCGGACGACCGGCAGCGCGACGTCCGCCTCCAGCAGCGCGATGCGGATCTCGCGGGCGGTGGCGTCGATGTCCGCCTCGCTCAGGCGGCCCTTGCCCCGGAGGTTCTTGAACGTCGCTGCGAGGCGATCGGAAAGGGTGTCGAACACGTCGTCGCGGGTCCTCTGCGGCATCGGAATCGGTACGGTCGTCGCCCCCCAGGGTATCCGGCCGCCCCGGGTACGGTCTCCACCCCTGCTCCCGAAGCTCCTCCACCCCCGTTCCGGGCGCTCCTCCACCCTCGCCGCCGAGGCCCGACGGCCCCCGCCGCCGGAGCCCTCCGAGGCGCGTCAGCCCAGTGCGGCCCGGACCGCCGCCGCCACCTCGCCGGCCCGCCGGGCGGTCAGCGGACGGCCCGCCCCGTCGGTCAGGTAGAACGAGTCGACGGCCTCCGCGCCCAGCGTGGAGACGTGCGCGGTGCGCACCCGTACGCCCGCCCCGTCCAGCGCCCGGCCGATCCGGTGCAGCAGCCCGGGGGCGTCGTGCGCGCGGACCTCCAGCACGGTCGCGGTCGCCGAGGCCACCGCGGGCGCCACGGCGACCAGCGGCGGCGGGGTGGGGATGCCCCGGCGGCGCGGGGCCGCGGCGTCCCGCTCGGCGAGGCGGCGGGTGACGTCCAGCGAGCCGTCCAGCGCCCGGCGCAGGTCGGCCCGCAGCCGGGCCGCCTCCGGCAGCTCGCCGTACTCGGCCGCCACCCGCCAGGACAGCAGCAGCACCGGCCCGGCGCCCACCGGGTCCAGCTCGCGCAGCCCGGCCGAGCGGACGGCCAGCCGGTGCAGCGCGAGCACCCCGGCGGCGGTGCCGAGCAGCCCGGGCCGGTCCGGGACGGCCAGGTTCAGCTCGACGCCCATCGGCTCGGCGCCCGGCTCCGCCCCCTCGGAGCGGGCCCGCAGCGACAGCGCCGGCTGCCCGGTCCGGGCGGCCTCGACCGCGAGCCGCTCCTGCTCTGCGGTCGGCGCGCTCTCCGCCCGCGGGGTGCCCGCCCCGGCCAGCCGGTCCGCCGCCCGGGCCACCAGGCCCTCCACCAGCGAGGCCCGCCAGCCGCTCCACGCGGCCGGGCCGGTGGCCAGCGCGTCCGCCTCGGTGAGCGCGTGCAGCAGCTCCAGCTCGGGCAGGGTGGCGACCACCTTGGTGACCGCCTCGACGGTGGCCGGGTCGTCCGGATCGCGCCGGGTCGCGGTGTCCACCAGCATCAGGTGGTGGCGGACCAGCACCGCCAGGGTCTCGGTGTCCTCGGGGCCGAAGCCCATCCGGGCGCCGAGGTCGCGGACGATCACCTCGCCGGCCTCGCTGTGGTCCCCCGGCCAGCCCTTGCCGATGTCGTGCAGCAGCGCGGCGACCAGCAGCAGGTCCGGGCGGGCCACCCGGCGGGTCATCGCGGCGGCCCGCACCGCCGTCTCCACCAGGTGCCGGTCCACCGTCCAGCGGTGCACCGCGTTGCGCTGCGGACGGCAGCGCACCCGCTCCCAGTCCGGGATCAGCCGGCGGACCAGCCCCTCCGCCTCCAGTGCCTCCCACACCGGGACGGCCGACTCCCCCGCGCCCAGCAGGGTGACCAGCTGCTCGCGCGCCTCGTCCGGCCAGGGCACCGGCAGCGGGCGGCACTCGGCGGCCAGCCGGCGCACCGTGGCGTACGAGACGGTCAGCCCGTTCTGCGCGGCGGCGGCCGCGGCGCGCAGCGGCAGCACCGGGTCGGCGGCCGGGCGGGCGCCCTGGGCGAGCACGGCCTCGCCGTCCTGCTCGACCACGCCCTCGGCGAGCGGCCGCCGCTCGACCGCGCCCCGGGCCACCGCGCCGGAGCCGCGTCCGGAGCCGGCGAACGGGATGCCCAGCCGGCGCACCCGCCGGCCGCGGCCGCCGCGGGCCGCGAGCACCCGGTCCACCGCCCGCCAGGTGACGTCGCCCGCGTACGCGACGGTGCGGGCGGCCTCGTAGACCCGGCGCAGCAGGGTGTCGGCGTCCAGCACCCCGAGCCGCTCGGCGACCTGGTCCTGGTCCTGGAGGCCGAGCCGGTCGGTGGCCCGGCCGGTGACCAGGTGCAGGGCGTCCCGCACGTCGGCCAGCCACCGCGCGGCGTCGTCCAGGCCGTCCCGGGGCGCGTCGGCCAGCCAGCTGGCGGCGATCGCGTCCAGCGCCACGACGTCGCGCAGGCCGCCGCGGGCCTCCTTGAGGTCGGGCTCCAGCAGGAAGGACAGCTCACCCTGCCGTTCGGCCCGCTCGCGGCCCAGCTCGCGCAGCTCGGGCAGGCGCGCGGGGGCGCTCGCGCGCCAGTCGGTGAGCACCGCGGCGCGCAGCGCGTCGGTGAGCGCCCGGTCCCCGGCGAGGTGCCGGGCGTCCAGCAGGCCGAGCTGGGCCTTGAGGTCGGCGGCGGCGACCGCGCGGGCCTCCGCGACGGTGCGCACCGCGTGGTCGAGCCTGGCGCCCGAATCCCAGACCGGGTACCAGATCCGCTCGGGCAGCTCCCCGGCGACCGGACCGTCGTGCAGCAGCAGGACGTCCAGGTCGCTGCGCGGGGACAGCTCGCCCCGCCCGTAGCCGCCGACCGCGACCAGCGCGACGCCGGGCGGGGCGCCGGCGGCCGCGAGCAGCCCGGCCAGCCAGTCGTCGGTGAGCCGGGCGAGCGCCCGGCGGCGGGGGCGGCCGCCCGGGCCGGGGGCGGCGAGCAGCGCGGCCCGGGCGGCGGCGGCACAGCCGACGGGGTCGGAGGGGTCGACGGGGTCGGAGGGGCTGGTCTCGGTGGTCATGCGCGTGGGTCCCGTCCGTCGTGCTGGTTGAACCGTCCTGCTGGTGAACCGTCCTGCCCTCGGGTCGACCGTTCGGCCGTTCGGCCGCTCCGGAGAGGCCGGTACGGAAGCGCCGGTACGCCGCCGGGCGGACCCGCACCCTCCCGGGTGAACGGGCCCGCCGTCCGGCGCGGGGCGACCGGCCGCCGGGCTACAGGGCGTCCGGGCCGCGCTCGCCGGTGCGGACCCGTACGGCGGTGTCGACCGGCACGCTCCACACCTTGCCGTCGCCGATCTTCCCGGTCCGGGCGGCCTTCACCAGGACGTCGATCAGGTCCTCGGCGTCCTCGTCCTCGACCAGGACCTCGATCCTGACCTTCGGTACCAGGTCCACGGTGTACTCGGCCCCCCGGTACACCTCGGTGTGGCCGCGCTGGCGGCCGTAGCCGCTGGCCTCGGTGACGGTGAGGCCGTGCACCCCGAAGGCCTGGAGGGCGGACTTCACCTCGTCCAGTCGGTACGGCTTGATCACGGCGGTGATGAGCTTCATCGGGCGTCGACCTCGGTCCTCTTCTCGGCGGGCTGCGCGGCGGGCTGGGCGGCACCGGGTTCCGCGACGCCGGTCCGTTCGCCGGTCCGTTCGGTGGACCGTCCGGCGGACCGCTCGGCGGCGGACGTCGCGGCAGCGGCGGCCAGGCCCGGCAGGGCCCGGGCCAGCCCCGCGCCCACGGCGGTGAAATCGTAGGCGGACTCGGCGTGTTCGGCCTGGTCGATGCCGGCCGTCTCGACCTCGCCGGAGACCCGGAAGCCGACCAGCCGGTCGACCGCCTTGGCCAGCAGCCAGGACAGCACGAAGGAGTACGCCGCGACCACCGCCACGCCCATCGCCTGCTTGCCCAGCTGGCCGATCCCGCCCCCGTAGAACAGGCCCTTGACGCCCTGGCCGACCCCGCCGGTGGCGAACAGGCCGACCAGCAGCGAGCCGACCGCCCCGCCGACCGCGTGCACGCCCACCACGTCGAGCGAGTCGTCGAAGCCCCAGCGGTACTTGAGCGAGACGGCGGCGCAGCAGACCGCGCCCGCGACCAGTCCGATCGCCACCGCGCCGAGCGGGCTGACCGAGCCGCAGGCCGGGGTGATCGCGACCAGTCCGGCCACCGCGCCGGAGGCGGCGCCCAGCGTGGTGAAGGCGCCGTGCCTGAACCGCTCGTAGACCAGCCAGCCGACCAGCGCCGCGCCGGTGGCGACCTGGGTGTTCACCATGGCCATCGCGGCGACGCCGTTGGCGGCCAGCGCCGAGCCCGCGTTGAAGCCGAACCAGCCGAACCAGAGCAGCCCGGAGCCGAGCATCACCAGCGGCAGGCTGTGCGGGCGCATCGGGTCCTTCTTGAAGCCGATCCGCTTGCCCAGCACCAGGCAGAGCGCGAGGCCGGCGACGCCCGCGTTGATGTGCACGGCCGTCCCGCCGGCGAAGTCGATCACGCCGTTGCGGTCGCCCAGCCAGCCGCCGTGGCCGCCGTCGAAGAAGAACACCCAGTGCGCGACCGGGAAGTAGACGACCGTCACCCAGAGCGCGATGAACAGGCCCCAGGCGGCGAATCTCGCCCGGTCCGCGACGGCGCCGCTGATCAGCGCCGGGGTGATGACCGCGAACATCAGCTGGAACAGCGCGAAGGCGGTGACCGGGATGGAGCCGGTCAGCTCGTCGAGGCCGAGGCCGCGCATCCCGAGGTGGTCCAGGTTGCCGATCAGGCCGGCGAAGGAGTCGGACCCGAAGCTGAGCGAGTAGCCGTAGAGGACCCACAGCACGCTGACGATGCCGAGCGAGAGGAAGCTCATCGCCAGCATGTTCAGCGTGCTCTTGGCCCTGACCATGCCCCCGTAGAAGAAGGCGAGCCCTGGGGTC
Organism: Kitasatospora sp. NPDC056800; assembly: GCF_042789775.1. Classification (NCBI taxonomy): domain Bacteria; kingdom Bacillati; phylum Actinomycetota; class Actinomycetes; order Kitasatosporales; family Streptomycetaceae; genus Kitasatospora; species Kitasatospora sp. NPDC056800. Next base: position 15,839 of record NZ_JBHUAL010000095.1, read on the forward strand.
ATCAGCATGACCAGGGCCGCACTGATGAGTACGAAGGCGGTGTCGCCCGCGCTGAAGCCGTCCGGCATCGGCGTCTCCTCTGCGTCCAGGCCGATCCGCACCCGGGGACCCGTCCCGTGGTGCCACCCGGGGTGTCGGCGTTGAGGAGGAGCGTGCCGAAGGCTGGTTTCGGCCGGTGCGGCCGGTTGTTTCACCGCGGTGACGCGTGCGACGCGCGGGTTACGGCTGCGTGAACCGCGGCCGCCGCGGCCCGGCCGGGGCCGACCACCGGACGCCGGACATGCCACCGACCGTGACGGCGGCGGCCGCCACGGTCGGTGGAGCTTTTCCTTCGGACGGCCCTGGCGGGCCTCCGGTCAGACCATCGAGACGAACTCCGGGATGTCCTGGACCACCCGCTCCTTGAGCCGGCTCACCGCGTCCACGCCCTTGAACCGGGCCGACGCGGCCTCCGTGGTCTTGCGGACCCGGGAGTTCAGCCGCTCCGAGCGCACCTTGGTGGCGATGTCCACCGCCTGCTCGGCCATCACCACCGCCTGCTCGGCCTCCTTCTGCAGCAGGTGGACGCTGGCCATGCCGATCAGGTTGAAGGCGTACGAGCGCACGTGGTCGGCGTCCTGGCGGAACAGGTCGACCGCGGTCTCCATCACCGGCGCGGACAGCGAGGCGTACAGCTCGGCGTTGTCCGAGTGGTACGCGAGGTCGCGGAAGGAGTGGGCGTTCTCGGCGTTCAGCTCGGCGGGCGAGAAGAACTTCAGCCAGTCCGGGTCCTGGTCCCCGTCCCGGATGTCGGTGAAGGTGTCCTCGGCCAGCCGGATCGCCCGGGCGCAGCGGTTGACCTCGCCGATGGTGGCGTAGGCGCGCGCCTCCATCGCGTACAGCAGGGACTGCTGGCGCGGGGTGGCGGCGTCGCGGCTGCCGTACTGGGCCAGGTGGATGAGTTCCAGGGCGTCCTCGCCCCGGTTGAGGTGGATCATCTGGCGGCTCATGTCGGTGAGGATCAGCGCGCCGAACGGGCGGTCGCCGGCCTCCTTGGCCGCGTGCAGGGCGAGCACGTAGTACTTCTGCGCGCTCGGGTGCATCCCGACGTCGTACGACATCCACCCGGCCAGGTGGGCGAGTTCGGCGGTGAGCCGGAACAGCCGCTTGGTGGTGTCCTCGCTGTACGTCTCCTGGAGCAGGTCGGTGACCTCGTGCAGCTGGCCGACGACGGCCTTGCGGCGCAGCCCGCCGCCGTTCTGGGCGTCCCACTGCCGGAACATGACCGTGGTCTGCTCCAGCAGTTCGAGCTCGGGTTCGGAGAGCCGGCCGGTGAAGGCCTCGCCGCCGTTGGCCGCGGTGAGGATCGGGGTGGGGACGCCGCTCGGGCCGGGGGCGAGCCAGCGCTGCATCGGCTCGATCAGCGCGGCGCCCGCGGTCAGCGCCAGTGAGGTGCCGAGGAAGCCCCGGCGGTTGAGCATGAGGTCGCTGCGGGAGTAGTCGCTGATCAGCTGGACGGTCTGCTGACCGCTCCACGGCAGGTCGACGCCGCCGCCCACGGTGGAGACCGGGATCGCGGCGCGCAGGCCGAGGTCCTCGATGGAGACCACCGAGCCGAACCGCTCGGAGAAGAGTTCCGACATGATCTTGGGGATCGGCTCGCGGGGCTGCTCGCCGTCGAGCCAGCGGCGCACCCGGGAGGTGTCGGTGGACACGTGGTGGGCGCCGATCTGCCGGGCCTTGCGGTTGACCTGGCGGGCCAACTCGCCCTTGGACCAGCCACTGCGAGCGAACCACGTGGTCAGCTTCTCATTCGGTTGCTTCTCTGCCATGGGTAACGTCCCCATCCCGCCCGGCCCCTACCGGGGCCCCCGATCGTGACCGCCCGACGGTTGCGGGCTCTTGCCAGACGTGCCGTGCCTGAGGTGCCGCGGCGCCGCCGTACCGCAGCGCCCTCGCACTGGTGTGCCATCGTTGCGGACGATCCGTCAGATTCCCAACTCCCGTTGCCCGACGGCCCGGGACAGACTCCTCGACGACATCCGCACGCTGAACGTAATGCCCCGTGAGGGGCCCGTGGGAGCGCCCCTGGCGAAACGCCACCTTTCGCCACCCCCAGGAGTGAACCGAAGCCCGGGGGCACACGCTTCACTTAGGGAGTCCCGACGGCCCGGCATATGCGGGCCGCCAAGTCCCCCGGCCCATCCCGGAGGACCCGGCGGAACCCGCAACCCACCGCAGCCACAGGCGAGTTCACCGTCCACTCGGGACGGCGACAGCCCCACGAACACGACGATCCGGCATCGGCGCCGCCCCCACAAGGCGGCGCCCGAGGCGCACCGCCGGAACAGGCGCACACCACGCGCTGCGCGCCGCCACCGCACTACGCACCACACGGCTGACAATCGACACACAGTCACCGTCCCGTAACCATCGGCAACAAGAACCTGTTGGGGGAGGCATGGACAACCTGTTCGGCGAACTTCGACTGGGGCACCTGCGGCTGGCACCGCTGGGCGCGCGCCGCCGCACCAAGGTCACCGCGTCCCAGGCCGCCGCGGAGTACACCGGCCGCTGGGGCTGGGCGGTCGTCACCGGCGATCCGGAGACCGGCACCCCGGTCGCCGGCGCCACCGCCCCGCCCCGCTGTCCCTGCGGCTCCCCCCGCTGCGCCGCGCCCGGCCTGCACCCCGTGCGGGGCGGCGGCCGGGCCCGCGCCGCCCGCACCGAGGGCGCGGTGCTGTTCCCCACCGGCCGCGCCTTCGACGTCCTGGACGTCCCCGAGCAGGCCGGCCTCCAGGCCCTGGTCCGGCTGGAGCGGATGGGCACCCAGGTGGGCCCGGTGCTCGCGCCCCCCACCGGCCGGCTCCAGTTCCTGGTCGCCGCCGGCACCGCCCGGCGCCTGCCCGACCTGCTGTACCGGATGGGCTGGGACGACGCCGCGCTCGACCTGGTCTGCCACGGCGAGGGCGGCCACGTCGCCGCCCCGCCCACCGTCCTCGGCGGCCTCGGCCCGGTCCGCTGGCTGCGCCGCCCCACCCGCGACAACGCGGGCTGCCCGCCGGAGGCCCGGCTGCTGCTCGGCACCCTCGCCTACGCCTGCCACCGCGGCCGCGAGCGCACCGCCGAGCCGGCCTGGATGGCCTCCTGACCGCCCCGCCCCGGCACGCGGAAGGGCCCGCCCCCTGGAGGGGGCGGGCCCTTCGTGCGCTTCCCTGATCGAACGCTTCGCGGAGGCTGTCAGTCGCCGATCAGCGCGTCCACGAACGCCCCCGGCTCGAACGGGGCCAGGTCGTCCGCGCCCTCGCCCAGGCCGATCAGCTTGACCGGCACGCCCAGCTCGCGCTGGACCGCGACCACGATGCCGCCCTTGGCGGTGCCGTCCAACTTGGTCAGCACGATGCCGGTGATGTCGACCACCTCGGCGAACACCCGGGCCTGGATCAGGCCGTTCTGGCCGGTGGTGGCGTCCAGCACCAGCAGCACCTCGTCCACCGGGCCGTGCTTCTCGACGACCCGCTTGACCTTGCCCAGCTCGTCCATCAGGCCGGTCTTGGTGTGCAGGCGGCCGGCGGTGTCGATCAGCACGGTGTCCGCGCCCTCGGCGATGCCCTCCTTGACCGCGTCGAAGGCGATCGAGGCCGGGTCCCCGCCCTCCGGGCCGCGCACGGTGCGCGCGCCCACCCGCTCGCCCCAGGTCTGGAGCTGGTCGGCGGCGGCGGCGCGGAAGGTGTCGGCGGCGCCGAGCACCACCGTACGGCCGTCGGCGACCAGGACGCGGGCCAGCTTGCCGGTCGTGGTGGTCTTGCCGACGCCGTTGACGCCGACCACCAGGACCACCGCCGGGCCCTCCTCGTGCTTGGTGGAGCGCACGGCACGGTCGGAGTCCTTGCCGACCAGCTCGACCAGCTCCTCGCGCAGCAGCGCGCGCAGCTCGTCGGGGGTGCGGGTGCCGAGCACCTTCACCCGGGTGCGCAGCCGCTCGACCAGCTCCTGGGTGGGGGCGACGCCGACGTCCGCGGTGAGCAGCGTCTCCTCGATCTCCTCCCAGGTGTCCTCGTCCAGGTGCTCGCGGGAGAGCAGCGAGAGCAGGCCCTTGCCGAGCGAGTTCTGCGAGCGGGAGAGCCGCGAGCGCAGCCGGACCAGCCGGCCGGCGGTGGGCTCGGGCACCTCGATGGCCGGGGCCGCCTCAGCGGCCTCGACGGCCTCGGCCTCGGTGGCCTCGACCTCGGCGGGCGCCGCGGCCTCCGGGAGTTGCACCTCCTCGACGGTGCGGCGGGGCGCCTCGGTCGGCGGCGCGGCCTCCTCGCCGACCTGGGGCTCCTGCGGGGTGGGCTTCGGCGCCGTGATGACCGGCGCCTGCGACTTCGGGGGCAGCTGCTGGCGTCGTCTGCCGGAAACGACGAGGCCGGCGATCGCGCCGATGGCGACCACGGCGATGACTACGGCAAGGATCACGTATTCCATATCCGCTCCAGTATCCGCGACCGGAGCCCGGATGGACCGCAGCCGCCCTACACCGATGCGGTGCGTACCGCCCGCGGCCGGCGCTCCCGGTGCTCTTCGCGCAGCCGCTGGCTGATCACCTGCGAGATGCCGTCGCCCTTCATGGTCACGCCGTAGAGGGCGTCGGCCGACTCCATGGTGAGCTTCTGGTGGGTGATCACGATCAGCTGGGAGCTCTCCCGCAGCTCCTCCATGATCCCGATCAGCCGGCGCAGGTTGGTCTCGTCCAGCGCCGCCTCCACCTCGTCCATCACGTAGAACGGGCTGGGCCGGGCCTTGAAGATCGCGACCAGCAGCGCCACCGCGGTCAGCGAGCGCTCGCCGCCGGACAGCAGCGACAGCCGCTTGACCTTCTTGCCCGGCGGCCGGGCCTCGACCTCGACCCCGGTGGCGAGCATGTTCTCCGGGTCGGTCAGCACCAGCCGGCCCTCCCCGCCCGGGAAGAGCCGGGCGAAGACGCCCTCGAACTGGGCGGCGGTGTCGTGGTACGCCGAGGTGAACAGCTGCTCGACCCGCTGGTCCACCTCCCGGACGATGTCCAGCAGGTCGCGCCGGCTGCGCTTGAGGTCGTCCAGCTGCTCGCCGAGGAACCGGTGGCGCTCCTCCAGCGCGGCGAACTCCTCCAACGCCAGCGGGTTGACCTTGCCGAGCTGCTGGTACGCCTTCTCGGCCGCCCGCAGCCGCTTCTCCTGCTCGGCCCGGACGTACGGGTACGGCTCGCCCGGTTCCGTCCCCTCCTCGGGCGCGGACGGCGGGACGGGCTGGTCCGGCCCGTACGAGGCGAGCAGCTCGCCGCCGTCGATGCCGAACTCCTCCAGCGCGCGGGCCTCCAGCTGCTCGATCCGCAGCCGCTTCTCGGCCCGCAGCACCTCGTCCCGGTGCCCGGCGTCGACCAGCTTGTCCAGCTCCTCCTTGAGCCCGCGGCCGTGCTCCCGGTGCGCGCGCAGCTCGTGCTCGCGCTCGGCCCGCGCCTGTTCGACGGCCGCCCGCCCGGCGTCCGCGCGGGCCAGCGACACCTCCAGGCAGGCCAGCAGCTGCCGGGCGCCCGCCGCGACGGCGTTCGCCACCGAGGCGTCGTGCTCGGCGCGCCGGCGGCGCTCGGCGGCCCGGGCGCGCGCCTCGCGCTCGGCGCGGGCGGCCCGGTCCAGCTGGTCGGCCCGGCCGGCCAGGGCGCGGACCCGCTCCTCGTGGGTGCGCACCGCGAGCCGGGCCTCCAGCTCGGCCTGCCGGGCGTCGCTCGCGGCCCCGGCCAGCCGCTGCTGTTCGGCGGCGTCCGGCTCGTCCTCCCCGGCCCGGGCCGACTCCTCGGCGGCGGTCAGGCGCCGCGCCAGCTCCTCGGCGCCGTCGAGCAGTTCGGCCACCCCCTGCTCGGCGCGGGCGGCGGCGTCCGACAGCCGACCGGCCTCGCCGGCGGCGGCGCGGGCCTGCCCGCCGAGCCGGCCGAGCGCCCCGGCGACCTGGGCCCGCTCCTTCTCCTCCTGCCGTCTCCGCTCGGCGAGTTGCTCCACCTCGGCGGCCGACTCCCGTCGCTGCTCGGCGAGTCGGGCCAGCCGCTCGGCCGACTCGGCGCAGCGGACGGTGAGTTCGCCGATCGCCCGGGCCGCCTCGTCCACCGCGGCCTGGGTCTCCAGCAGGCTCGGCGCGCCGCCGGAGCCGCCCTGGGCGAAGCCGGCGCCGAGCCGGTCCCCGTCGGCGGTGACGGCGCACAGCGCGGGGTGCCCGGCGACCAGCCGCAGCGCCCGGTCGAGGTCCGCGACCACCGCCACCCCGGCCAGCAGCCGCCGGACCGCGCCGAGCAACTCGGCCGGGCCGTCGACCAGTTCGGCCGCCCAGCGGGCCCCGTCCGGCAGCTCCCCCGCCGGCTCGGCCGCCTCGGCGGAGCCGGCGGTACCGGCGATCAGCAGCGCGGCCCGGCCGGCGTCCTCGGCCCGCAGCAGCCGCAGGGCCCCGGCGGCGGTGGACGGCGAGTCGACGGCCACCGCGTCGGCCGCCGCACCGAGCGCGGCGGCGAGCGGCACCTCGTACCCCGGCTCGATCCGCAGCAGCGCGGCCGCCGGGCCGAGCAGCCCGCCCAGCCGCTCCCCCGCGTCCAGCAGCGCGCCGGTGCCGTCCTTGCGGCGCAGGCTGAGGGAGAGCGCCTCGTGCCGTGCGGTCAGCCCGGCCCGCTCGCGCTCGGCGGCGGCGGACGCCTCCCGGGCCGCGGCCAGCTCCCCTTCCACCGCGGCGAGGTGCTCGCGCGCCCGCCGGTACCGGGCCTCGGCCTGCTCGTCCTCCCCGGCCAGGCCGTCCACCTGCCGCTGGAGTTCGTCCAGCTCGCCCCGGGCGGCCTCGGCGCGCAGCAGCGCCTCGTCCCTGGCCTCGGCGAGCCGGCCGATCTCGGCCTGCGCGGCGGCGGCCCTGGACCGGGCGGCGGCGGCCTGGCCCTGCAGCCTGGCCAGGCCCTCCCGGCGGTCGGCGATGGCCCGGGCGGCGTCCCGCAGCCGGCGCTCCTCGGCGGCCAGCTCCCGCTCCAGTCCGTCCTTGCGCTCGACCGCCTCGGCCAGCGCGTACCGCGCCTCCTCCAGGGCCTCGGTCAGCGCGGCCTCCTCCTCGCGGACCCGCGCGGCCTCCCGTTCCGTGTCCTCCGGGTCGCGCCCGCGCCGCTCCTCGCCCCGGCCCCCGGCGGCGGCGTGCCGGGCGCGGGCCTCGGCCAGCCCGACGGTGCCGCGGGTGCGCTCGGCGAGCGCGGAGAGCCGGTACCAGGTCTGCCGGGCGGTCTCCAGTCCGGGGCCGAGCTGCTCGACCTGCGCCTCCAGGACGCGTTCGCGCTGCACCGCCCGGGCCAGCTCCTGCTCGACGGTGGTGCGGCGCAGCCGCAGCGCCAGTTCGTCCGCGACCTCGGCCTCGACGGCCCGGCGGAGCGCGCACAGGTCGTCGGCGAGCAGCCGCAGCCGGGCGTCGCGCAGGTCGGCCTGGATGCCGGCGGCCCGGCGGGCGATCCGGGCCTGCCGGCCGAGCGGTCCGAGCTGGCGGCGCAGTTCGGCCACCAGGTCCTGGACCCGGTTGAGGTTGGCCTGCATCGCGTCCAGCTTCCGCAGCGCCTTCTCCTTGCGCTTGCGGTGCTTGAGGACGCCGGCCGCCTCCTCGATGAAGGCGCGCCGGCCCATCGGGTCGGCGTGCAGCACCGAGTCCAGCTGGCCCTGCCCGACGATGACGTGCATCTCGCGGCCGATGCCGGAGTCGGAGAGCAGCTCCTGGATGTCCAGCAGGCGGCAGGTCTCACCGTTGAGGGCGTACTCGCTGCCGCCGTTGCGGAACATGGTCCGGGTGATGGTCACCTCGGAGTAGTCGATCGGCAGGGCGCCGTCGGTGTTGTCGATGGTGAGGCTGACCTCGGCCCGGCCGAGCGGGGCGCGCCCGCTGGTCCCGGCGAAGATGACGTCCTCCATCTTGCCGCCGCGCAGCGACTTGGCCCCCTGCTCGCCCATCACCCAGGACAGCGCGTCGACCACGTTCGACTTGCCGGAGCCGTTCGGGCCGACGACGCAGGTGATGCCGGGCTCGAAGCGCAGGGTGGTGCTGGAGGCGAAGGACTTGAACCCGCGCAGCGTCAGACTCTTCAGGTGCACGCGGCCGGTCCCCTCTATCGCTCAGACGGGAACCGACTGTATCCGGAGCCGGACACGACGAAGGGACGCCACATCAGGGCGTCCCTTGCAAGCTGCGTCCCTTTCGGGGCGGCTCGGTGCGCAACGGCGTCGATCTGCGAGGACCGGGCGGGACTCAGGTGAGAGCCGGCTCCCGCTGATCCAGATCGATGCTGTTGAGCAGCGAGTGCTCGTCAGCGACAGCGGTGAGAGCGTCGTTCTCAGCCTGCATCCGAAGGAGCTCCGCTTCAAGGTCCTGGACGCGCTGCTGAAGCCGTCGCATCTCGGAGAGCATTCGCGGGTCGGGGCCGCCGACGTACCCGAGAAGCGCCTTTGCCATGATGAATGGTCCTCCACGCTGAGTGACCGAACCGGAACGGTACAGGTCTAGGGGGAAGGGGGACGCACGCGCGGCGCGTCACCGGAAGTGCTGGCTGGGCACTGCGGCACAACCACCGTGAGCTGGGCTCACGGGGGCATGCGCCTACCGGGAGAACGCGGTCGTGTGCGCGGGCTTCCAGCGTCTCACCAAAGACGGAAAGGGTCAACACGATCACCGCACGCTACCGCGCCCCTGTCACCTGCCCGGCGGTGTCATCACGCCTGGGGGGCTTCGGGACGGGTCCACCGCGTGCTCGTGGATCATCGTTCGATGCGGAGTCAACCACGAGTCTGCCCGGATGGCAACCTCGTGACACCGCCGGTTCCGGATCTTTTCCCGGGAGCCCGCGCGGAGCACCGCCGGCGGCCCGGCCCGGCGCGGCTCAGCGGATCTCGAAACCCTCGTAGCCAGGGCCGACGGCCGTCCAGATCTCGGTGACCCCGCTGACGTTCCCCGGGGTCCCCGGGCCGCGCAGCCGGGCCAGCAGCTGCTCGCAGTCGGCCGCGAGCCCCTCGGCCACCACCTGCACCCGGCCGTCGCCGAGGTTGCTGGCGTAGCCGCTCAGTCCGATCTCCAGCGCCCGTGCCCTGGTCCACCAGCGGAACCCGACCTGCTGGACCTTCCCCCGGACCCAGGCGGTCACCCGGACCGGTTCCTCACTGTGGGCGTCGCGACCGTGCATGCCCTGACCCTAGCCGTCCGCGCTCCCGGTCACAGCTCGGCCCCGGCCCGCCTCCGCGGACGACGCCCCCGCGCGAACGGGAGCGGCCCCGCCGGAGAACCGGCGGGGCCGCGGGAGCGTGCGGTCGGTCGAGCGGGTTACCAGTCCCCGCCGCCGAAGTCGCCGCCGCCACCACCGAAATCGCCACCGCCGCCGAACCCGCCGAAGTCGCCGCCGTTGAAGTCGCCGCCGGTGAAGTCACCGCCCTCGTGCTGGTCCTGGTAGCCGTGGCCACCGTCCATCATCGGCGCGGCCGCGTAGGCCGGGGAGCTCATCATCGAGCCGAGCATGGTGCCGACCAGCAGGCCCGGCAGCAGGCCGCCGCCACCGAAGCCGCCGAAGTAGCCGCCCGCCCAGGGCGCGTACGCCGGGCCGGCGTTCCAGTACGGCTGCGGGCCGTGCTCGGTGTCGACGGTGCGGATCGCCGGGTCGAGGCCGGCCGCGAGCCGGTCCGCGTCGGCCTGGCAGACCGGGACGGTGCGCGCGGCGCCGCCGGCCGGAGTCCAGTCGACGTCCTTGACGGACGGGCCGTGCCGCGGGTCCATGAAGCACGGGGGACGGCGCTCGGGCAGCGGCTTCTTCTCCCGCCGGGCGGCCAGGGTGGCCAGCGAGAAGCGGCCGTCCTCGATCGCCTCGGTGACCTGCTTGACGTCCTCGGGCTTCTTCGCCTCGTCCATCAGCCGCTTGGACTTCTCGTACGAGTCCAGGGCGTGGCTGTAGTCGGTGCGCTGGGCGTCGTCCGCGTCGGCCGCGGCCGGGCTGAAGTCGAGCCGCTCCAGCTCCACGCCGAAGGCGGTGATGTCCTCGTCCACCACCCGGCGCAGCTGCTCCAGCTCGGCCCGGGCCTGCGCCTCCTTGCGCTGCTTGGCGCGGCGGAACAGGAGGAAGACGCCGGCGCCGGCCAGCGCGACCAGCACCACCGGGATGACCACCCAGGCGATCGAGGTGCTGTGGTTGACCCCGGTGCCCTTGGTCTGCGGGGCGGCCTGGTCGACGAAGTCGTTCAGGGTGGCGTCGATGTCGCCGTCGTGGGAGCGGAAGGCCGCGCCGGAGATCCGCTCCGGGACGCCGGCGGCGAGCGCGCCGCGGTCGGCGCGGGCGGTGAACTGGTCGCCGCGCCAGACCGCGTAGACGCCGTCGACGCCGACCGTGGTGCGGAGGTCCTTGAAGACCGTCGCCTTGGCGAAGGCCGGCGAGTCGGGGACGACCGCGACGAAGATCGGCTTGTCGGCCTTGTCGATCTTCTTGGTCAGGGCGTCGGCCTGGGCCTGGCTGAAGCGGCTGGTCATGGCCGGGTCGACGTAGACCTGGCCCTTCTTCAGGGCGGCGGTGGCGTCGCTCAGGCCGCCGGCCGCCGAGGCCGCGGGTGCCAGCAGGAGCAGCAGCCCGAGCAGCGCCGCCACCAGGGCTAGCGGCCCGGCGCCCCGGGAACGTCGTGCAAGGGTTCTCATGCCCCCGACGCTACCGTGACCGGCCCCTGAGCACGCCATACCCTTCGCATACTGGTACTGACAAGACTCCCCGCCGACCGCCGGGGCCGCCCCCTCCTCGGGGATGATGTTTCCCCCGGTCACCCCTGAGTCGGGGCCCGCGCGGGAACCGCGGGAGGCCGCCGGACGTACGTCCCGGCAGGCCCGGCCCCGTTCCGGGGCACTCCGGGGGGCGTGCCGACCGTACCGTGCGGGCGGGCATAGTGGTCCCGGACCACCGGTCCCATTGCCCTTTCTTTACCCAGACCGTTCTCGACCCACCTCCCGATCGGAGTTCTCGGTGATCATCGGCCTCGTCACCGCCGTGGCGGCATCCGCCTGCTACGGCACCGGCTCGGTCCTCCAGGCTGTCGGATCCCGCCGCTCCGCCCGGGAGGAGGCGGCCAAGGGCGCCACCAGCTCGACCACCGAGCACGGCGGCCCGAGCCTGTCCTCGACCGCGAAGGCCGCCGTCACCTGGGAGTTCATCCTCGGCACGGTGCTCGACCTGATCGGCTTCGGGCTCGGCGCGCTGGCCGCCCGGCTGCTGCCGCTGTTCCTCTCCCAGACCATCATCAGCGCCAACCTGGTGATCACCGCGGTGCTCAGCATCAAGCTGCTGGGCATCCGGCTCAAGCAGCTGGAGTGGGCCTCGATCGCCGTGCTCTGCTCGGCGCTGGTGCTGCTGGCCGTCTCGGCCGGGCCGGAGGGCGGCCACCACACCGCGATGGCCTTCCACTGGTGGCTGCTGATCGTCACCACCGTGCTGCTGGTCGGCGGCAGCCTGCTGGTGCGGCGGATGGGCGCCAACGGCGCGATCGTCGCCGGTCTGCTCTCCGGCCTCGGCTTCGGCGCCCTGGGCGTCGGGGTGCGCATCCTCAACGGCATCGAGCCGTTCGCGCTCGGCGAGCTGCTCTCCGACCCGGCGCTGTACGCGGTCCTGGTCGGCGGCATCGGCGGCATGTACATCCACACCGTGGCGCTCCAGATCGGCTCGGTGAACGGCGCGACCGCCGCGCTGGTGGTCGGCGAGACGGTGCTGCCCGGCGCGGTCGGCGTGCTCTGGCTCGGCGACTCCTCCAAGGCCGGCCTGGGCTGGCTCGGCGCGATCGGCTTCCTGCTGGCGGTGGTCGCCGCGGTCGGGGTCGCCTACTTCGGCCAGGACACCCACGGCACACCCGGGGAACCGGCCGCCGACGAACCCGAACTCGCCCGGAAGTAGCCCGCCTCAGCCCTCGCTGCGGGCGCGCGGCACGCGCTGGCAGCGGGGGCAGAAGTAGCTGGAGCGGTTCATCCAGGCCGCCCGCCGGATCGGGGTGCCGCAGCGGCGGCAGGGCTCCTGCTCGCGGCCGTAGGCGTCGAGGTCCCGGGAGAAGTAGCCGCTCTCGCCGTTCACGTTGACGTAGAGGCTGTCGAAGCTGGTGCCGCCGACGGCGAGCGCCGCGCTCATCACGTCCCGGGCGTTGGCCAGCAGCAGCAGGGCCTGCGGGCGGGTGAGCGTCGCGGTCGGGCGGTCGTAGTGCAGCCTGGAGCGCCACAGCGCCTCGTCGGCGTAGATGTTGCCGACGCCGCTGATCAGGGTCTGGTCGAGCAGGGCACGCTTGACGGTGGTCCGCTTGGCGCGCAGCGCGGCCACGAAGGCGGCGTCGTCGAAGCGCGGGTCGAGCGGGTCGCGGGCGATGTGCGCGATCGAGACCGGGGTGCCCTCCGGGTCCCCGTCCTCGGCCTCCTCGACCGCCAGGCCGCCGAAGGTCCGCTGGTCGACGAAGCGCAGTTCGCGCCCGCCGTCGGCGAAGCGCAGCCGGACCCGCAGGTGGGTCTCGTCGGGTACGGACGGGTCCTGGACGAGGAGTTGGCCGCTCATCCCGAGATGGCCGATCAGCGAGAACCCCACCCCGGTGCCGGCCAGCGGCACCCACAGGTACTTGCCGCGCCGCTGCGCGGTGCCGAGGGTGGTGCCGGTCAGCCGGGCGGTGAAGTCCGCCGCGCCGGCCGGCTGGCGGCGCACCGCGCGCGGGTGCAGCACCTGGACGTCGGCGACCGTCCGTCCGGCCACCCAGGTGGCCAGACCACGGCGGACGACCTCGACCTCGGGAAGTTCGGGCACGGGAACACGCCTCCTGCTCGGTACGGATCAGCAGGAGTGAAGGCTACTGCGGGATCACGCGCCGGCGGGCAGCCGGTCGGCGTACTTCTCCTTGATCGCGCGCCAGGCGCTCTCGGCGGCCTTCTGCTCGGCTTCCTTCTTCGAGCGGCCGACGCCGCTGCCGAAGTCCTCGCCGGCCACCCGGGCCGCCGCGGTGAAGGTCTTCTCGTGGTCCGGACCGGACTCCATGACCACGTACTCCGGCACTCCGATGCCCACCGAGGCGGTGAGCTCCTGGAGGCTGGTCTTCCAGTCCAGGCCGGCGCCGAGCTGAGAGGACTCCTCGATCAGCGGGTCGAACAGCCGGTGGACGAACTCGGTGGCCGCGTCCAGTCCCTGGTCCAGGTAGATGGCGCCGATCACGGCCTCGACGGTGTCGGCGAGGATCGACGACTTGTCGCGGCCGCCGGTACCCTCCTCGCCCTTGCCGAGGCGGATGAACGTGCCGAGCTCCAGGCCGCGGCCGACGTCCGCGAGCGCGCGGGAGTTGACCACCGCGGCGCGCAGCTTGGCGAGCGTGCCCTCCGGGACGTCCGGGTGGACGCGGTAGAGGGTGTCGGTCACCACGAGGCCCAGCACCGAGTCGCCGAGGAACTCCAGGCGCTCGTTGGTGGGCAGCCCACCGTTCTCGTACGCGTACGAGCGGTGGGTCAGGGCACGTACCAGAAGGGCGCGCTCGAGCGTGTACCCGAGGCGCCCTTCCAGAACGTCGTATTCGGTCGAAGCCGGCCCGCCGGCCTTGCCGCCGCCCGAAGAGGAACCCTTCGGGGCGATGGTCGCCTTGCGGGTGGAGTTACCGTCCGACATCGATCCGTACACCCCGCCGATCAGACCGAGAGGACCTGGCGACGGTTGTACGTGCCGCAGCTCGGGCACGCGATGTGGCCCAGCTTCGGCTCGTGGCAGCGGTCGCACGCCACGAGGGCCGGAACAACGGCCTTCCAGTTGGACCGACGGTGGCGCGTGTTGCTGCGCGACATCTTCCGCTTCGGAACAGCCACGGCTACTTCTCCTGGTTCTCGGCGAGACCCTCACGGGTGTCGCTGTTCTTAGATCCGTCACCCTCGTCGCCGGGGGCGGCGGAGAGTCCCTGCAGAGCCGCCCACCGGGGGTCGGCGGCATCGTGGTGGTGCGCCGGGTCGTCGCTCAGGCGCGCTCCGCATTCGGAGCACAGGCCCAGGCAGTCTTCCTGGCACACCGGCTGCAGCGGCAGTGCGAGCACCACCGCGTCACGCAGCACCGGCCGGAGGTCGAAGAAGTCGCCCTCCAGACGGTAAGTCTCTTCTTCCGAGTCCTCGTCGAGGTCCTCGGTCCCGGTGGTCCGGGCGCGGTGGCGCTCGTCGGACTCCGGGTAGTAGTACAGCTCCTGGAAGTCCACGTCGATGTCGAACTCGACGGGCTCCAGGCAGCGGACGCACTCGCCCTCGACGCCCGCCTCGGCCGTGCCGGTGACCAGCACGCCCTCGACCACGGACTCCAGGCGGAGGTCCAGCTCGATCGGGCTCTTCTCCGGCACGCCGATCACGTCGATGATCCCGAAGCCCTCGGGGGCCTCCAGGGTCCGGCTCACCTTGCGCATCGAGCCCGGGCGACGACCGAGCTCGTGCGTGTCGAACACGAGGGGGTCGCGGTGGTCGAGGCGGTTCACGGTGTCCTGACTTCCATGGGGGGTTCTTCGATTGCGTCTCCGTCCGGTCGGCGTTGCGCGGGCAAGCCGACAGCCGGACATGGAGAGGCCGGAGTGGTCAGACTACCGGAGTCTCCCGTCAGGCCCAACTTCGGTCCCGTCAGGAGACTCCCGCACCGCCGCGGCGGGGCCGGTTCAGCGGCCGCCGAGCTCCCGCAGCCTGGTCATGTCGATCATGCTGGTGTCGAAGAAGCTGGTCTCGTCCAGACCCTGGCCCTGGGCCTGCCCCTGCCCGTGGCCCTGCGCCTGTCCGTGGCCCTGGGCCTGCCCGTGCCCCTGCTGCTGGTGCGGCACGGCCGGCGGGAGGGCGGGCTGCTGGGGGTAGGCGTAGTCGTCGTACGGCTGCGCGGCGTAGCCCGGCTGCTGCTGGGGATAGCCGTAGCCCTCCTGCCGCTGGTCCGGGTAGCCCTGCTGCTGGTAGCCGCCCTGCTGCTGGCCCCACTGGGTGTTGTACGGGTCCCCCTGGCCGGCCGGGTCGTAGCCGCCGCCGTACACCTCGGCGTACTGCCCGCCGGGCTGCTGGGCCGCCGCGTACTGGTCGGTGCCGGGGGCCTGCCAGCCGGCCGCGGCCGGGGTCTGCTCCGGCCAGGTCTGCTGCTGCGGGACGTCCTCGCGGTACCAGGCGATGTCCCCGCCGTCGGGGTCGTGGGCGAAGCCCGCGGCCACGGCCTCGGCGCGTTCCTTGGCCTCCTGGGCCTGGTCGGCGGCGGCCAGGTAGGCGCCCAGCTCGTCGATGGGCCGCTTGCCGAGCAGCTTGTCCCGGCCCTTGCCGACCGCCTCCAGGGTGGCGCCGAGCACGTTCTCCAGGGTGGCGAGCTTCACATCGACGTACTCGTCGACCTCGGGGCTCGGGCTGATCCGCTGCGGGCGGAACTCCTCGCCGTCGCTCTCGCCCTCGGGCTCGGCCTCGAAGACGCTGGAGTCGCCGCGCAGCTTGGTGCGGCCGCGGCCGACGGCGCCGAGCGTCTTGGTCAGCACGACCTCGAAGTTGGCGAGCTTGCTGTCCACGTAGTCGTCGGCCTCGGCCAGCTTGGCGTCGACCTCGGCACGCGCCTCGGCGAGGATCCGGTCGGCCTGCGCCTGGGCCTGGCGGACCACCTCGGTGTCCGAGATCAGCGAGCCGCGCTCGGCGTGCGCGCCCTGGATGATCAGGTCCGCCTCGGCCTGGGCGCCGGCCACCACCTGCTCGTGGTCGGCCATCACCGACTGGGCCTGGGCGAGTTCGGCGGGCAGGGCCGACCTGAGGTCGTTGAGCAGGCCGATCAGCTCGGCCCGGTTCACCACGCAGGAGGCCGACATCGGCATCGAGCGGGCGTTCTCGACCGCCGCCACGATCTCGTCGACCTTGTTCTGCACGTCCACGGGGCTTCGTCTTTCCGTGTGCCGCCGACGGTCCGGCGGAGGCAGGCCCGACGCGGTGAACCTCACCGCGGGGCAGGGATACAGACTGTACGGCCACTGCCCAGCGGGGTCACAACGCCTGAGCCGAACCGGTCTCCGGGCAAACGGACATGACGTGACGAACCGGCAGGAACCGACAGGCAGTGGACTACTGCGCCGCCTTGCGCTCCGCGATCCGCTCGACCAGCCGGCCGTGCACCGTCTCCGGCAGCAGGTGCGAGACGTCGCCCCCGTACGAGGCGACCTCCTTGACCAGCGTCGAGGAGAGGAAGCTGTACGTCGGCGAGGTCGGCACGAACAGCGTCTCCACCCCGGTCAGCCCGTGGTTCATCTGGGCCATCTGGAGCTCGTAGTCGAAGTCGCTGACCGCGCGCAGGCCCTTGATGATCGCGGGGATGCCGCGCTCCCGGCAGTAGTCCACCAGCAGGCCGTGGTGCGACTCGACCACCACGTTCCCGAAGCCGGCGGTGACCTCCTCGATCAGGCCGATCCGCTCCTCGACGGTGAACATGCCCTGCTTGTTCCGGTTGATCAGGACCGCGACATGCACCACGTCGTACAGCTTCGAGGCCCGCTCGATGATGTCGAGGTGGCCGTTGGTGATCGGGTCGAACGAACCGGGACAGACGGCTCGGCGCATGGCGTGTGTGCTCCCTCGTGGGGTGACGGCTGCTGCGGGCCGCGGCCCGCTACTCCTGCTCGCCGGCCGCGGCGGCGGCGCGACCGTACCAGAGCGTGCCCTCGCCGTAACGGCGGGAGCGCAGCTCCTCGAAACCCTCGGGCCAGACGAACCCGCCGCCGCGGGTGCTGCGCTCCACGGTGACGAGCGTGTCCTCCGCGAGCCAGCCCCCGGCCAGGAGTGTGATCAGCATCTCGCGGACCTCCTCGTCGGTGACCGCGTACGGCGGGTCGAGGAAGACCAGGTCGTACGGGCTCTGCGGGGGCGGGCCGACGATCACCTTCTCCGCCTTGGCGGCCCGCACCTCGGCCCCCGGCAGGCCGATCGTCCGGACGTTCTCCCGGATCACCCGGGCCGCCTGGGCGTCCGCCTCGACCAGCAGGACGTGCTCGGCGCCGCGGGACAGCGCCTCCAGCCCGACCGCGCCGGATCCGCCGAACAGGTCCAGCATCCGGACCCCGTGCAGGGTGCCGCGCAGCGCCTCCAGGGTGGAGAACATCGCCTCACGGGCCTTGTCGGAGGTCGGGCGGGTGCCCCGGCCGGGCGGTACGGCCAGCCGGCGGCCGCCGGCCGCCCCGGCGATCACGCGGGTCATGGTGGTGGGAGGTCCTTTCGTCGCTGCCCGACCACGCTATCCCGATCACCGCACCGCGCTCACGCCGGACGGGCCCTGTGCCCGCGCCGGACGGGCGCGCGCCCACGCCGGACGGCCGCGGCCCGGCGGGGAAT
>NZ_JBHUAL010000096.1:0-33147 GCF_042789775.1 Kitasatospora sp. NPDC056800
CCCGAAGACTGATCGCAACCTCACACAGGCCCTAGCGCCCCGGCGCGGCGGCCTCCGCCTCCGCCGCCGCCGCCGGGGCGCGGTGGTCGAAGGCGATCAACGGGTCGCCGGTGAGCGGGTGTTCGACCACCGCGGCCCGCACCCCGAAGACCTCGGCCAGCAGCTCGGCGGTCAGCACCTCGCGCGGCGTCCCGGAGGCCACCAGGGCGCCGCGGTGCAGGACGTGCAGCCGGTCGCAGACCGAGGCGGCGGCGTTGAGGTCGTGCAGGGCCACCAGGGTGGTGCGGCGCTGCTCCCGGAGCAGGGCGAGCAGTTCGACCTGGTGCCGGACGTCCAGGTGGTTGGTCGGCTCGTCCAGCACCAGGACGTCCGGCTGCTGGGCGAGCGCCCGGGCCAGCAGCACCCGTTGCCGTTCCCCGCCGGACAGTTGGGCGAACCGGCGGTCGGCGGCTCCGGCCATGCCGACCCGGGCCAGCGCCTCGGCGGTGATCCGGCGGTCCTCGGCGTCGTCGGCCGCGAAGGCCCGCTTGTAGGGCGTGCGGCCCATCGCGACCACCTCGCGGACGCTCAACTCGAAGTCCCCGCCGCGCTCCTGGGGCAGCGCCCCGATGTGCCGGGCGGACTCGGCGGGCCGTAGCTCCGTCAGGTCCCGCCCCGCCAGCAGCACCCGCCCGGCGCTGGGCCGCAGGTGCCGGTAGACGGTGCGCAGCAGGCTGGACTTGCCGCTGCCGTTGGGTCCGACCAGTCCGGCGATCTCCCCCTCCTCGGCGATCAGGTTGGCCCCGGCCAGCACCGTCCGGCCGGCCAGGGCGACACTCAGGTCCTCGACGGCGATCCTCAACTGCGCTCCAGTCGTCGGTCCAGCAGGTAGAGCAGGGTGGGGGCGCCGAGGACGGCGGTGACCACGCCGATCGGCAGTTCCTGGCCGTCCAGGGCGGTGCGGGCCACCGTGTCGACGACGACCAGCAGCAGCGCCCCGGTGAGCGCGGACAGCGGCAGCAGCCGCCGGTGGTCGGCGCCGACCAGCAGCCGGCACACGTGCGGCACCATCAGCCCGACGAAGCCGATCGCCCCGGAGACGGCGACCAGCACCCCGGTGAGCACACTGGTGACGACGAAGACCTCGCGGCGTAGCCGGGCGACGTCCACACCGAGCCCGGCGGCCGTCTCGTCGCCCATCAGCATCGCGTTGAGCCCCCGGGCGCGGGCCTGGAGCAGGGCCAGTCCGAGCGCCACCGCGACGGCCGGGACGGCGAGTTGGGCCCAGACGGCGCCGCCGAGGCTGCCCATCAGCCAGAACAGCACGCCCCTGGTCTGCTGCTCGTCGCGGGTCTGCAGGACCAGGTAGCTGGTGATGCCGCCGAGGAACTGGGCGATGCCGATGCCCGCGAGGACCAGGCGCAGCGGGGAGAAGCCGCCACCGCGCCGGGCCATCAGCCAGACCAGCGAGAACGCGGCGAGCGCGCCGGCGAACGCCGCCAGGGAGACGGTGAGGCCGAGCGCGCTGCCGAAGGAGAGCTGGAGCCCGAGGGTGGTGCCGAGGACGATCGCGGCGACCGCGCCGAGCGAGGCCCCGGAGGAGATGCCGAGCAGGTAGGGGTCGGCGAGCGGGTTGCGGACCAGGGCCTGCACGGCGGTGCCGACCAGGCCGAGCCCGGCGCCCACCACGGCCGCCAACAGAGCACGGGGAACGCGCAGTTGCCAGACGATGAGATCACGGGTGCCTGGCTCCGGGGCCTGACCGGTGAGCCGGCGGGCGACCACCGACCAGACCTCGGCGGCCGGGACGTCCACCGAGCCGAGCGAGACGGCGGCGGTCAGCGCGAGCACCAGGGCGACGACGAGGACGGCGGCCAGCGGCCCGGCCCGCAGGATGCGGGCCGGGCGGACTTCGCCGCGCTCCTTCCGAGCGGTGGCCGACGTCACCGGCTACTGCCCGTTCTTGGCGAGGTCGGGGGCCTTGACGAGGTCAGGGTGGACGGTCGCGGCGATCTGCCGGACGGCGTCGGCGTTGCGCACCCCCGCGATGGTCGTCACCTCGGAGCCGAGCCGGACGAAGTGCCCCTCCTGGACGGCCTTCAGGCCCTGGGTCGCGGGAAAGCCCTTCAGGAAGGCCTCGGCCTCGTCGAAGGCCTTGCGGGTGGCCTCCTCGCTGCCCCGGTTGCGCACGGCCAGCTGGATCCAGTCCGGGTTCTTGGCGACCACGTCCTCCCAGGAGCCGGGCTTGAAGTCGGCGTCGCAGTCGGCGAACACGTTGCGCGCCCCGGCCTGGGTGATCACGGCGTTGGCGACCTGCCGGCCGCAGACCGCCACCGGCTGCTTGGTGCCGGCGTCGAAGTCGAAGACGAAGTAGCTCGGCCGCTGCCCCTCCGGCACGGCGGCGAGCGCGGTGCGGACCTCGCCGAGCTGCTTCTCCATCCCCGCGACCAGCTCCTCCGCCCGCGCGGCCGTGCCGGTGACGGCGCCGAGCCGGCGGACGTCCTCCTCGATCCCGGCCAGGTCGGTGCGCGGCGCCTTGGCGGCCTTCGGCGTCCCGGCGCAGGCGGTGGAGAGCAGGTACACGTGCTGGATGCCGGCCGCCGCGTACTCCTCCTCGCTCGGCCCGGTGGCGCCGCCGCCCATCATCGGCATCGCGCCGAAGGTGTCCACGTAGAGGTCGGCGCCGGAGCCGAGGAGCTTCTCCTTGGGGATGCTCTTGTCCCCGAGCACCGGCACCTTGGCGCCCTGCTCGGCGAGCGCGGCGGGCAGGGTGCCCTTGCCGGGCGGGAAGCCGGTGCCGATCACCCTTTCCCCCGCGCCGAGTCGGAGCAGCAGCTCCAGGCTGGAGGCGTTGCTGGTGACGATCCTGCCGGGCGCCTTGGCGATGGTGGTCTCTTTGCCCGCGCAGTCGGCGACCGTGACGGGGAAGCCACCGCCGGCGTCGGGCCGGACGGTGACGGAGGCGCTCGACCCGCCCCCGGTCCCGCTTCCGCAGGCCGTGGCGAACAGGGCGACGGCGGCCGCGATTCCGCAGACGACACGAGGGCGCATGACAACTCTCCTGGTCGGTGATGGTGCTCGGTGACGGTCCCGGGTGACCGGGCTCGGCCCTGGCACCGGGTGGTCGTACTGAGGGCCCGTGCTGCGGACCCGGACCAGGTAGTCGGACGGCCCGGGCGATGGGTTCCCGGCGGTTGGTCTCCGGCGATGCGCGGCCGACAGCGGGTTCCCGGCAGTGGGTCTCCGACGCCGCGCGCGGCCGGTCGCCGTCCGCACGCCCCGTCGCCGGGGGCCGGACGTAGGCTGACCGGATGGCCGACCCCACCGCCCCGCGCGACGACCTCGACCTCCCCGTCCGGCTCGGACCGCGCCCGCCCCGCCGGGTGGTCTCGCTGGTACCGTCACTGACCGAAGCGGTCGCCGCCACCGCGCCCGGCCTGCTGGTCGGCGCCACCGACTGGTGCAGCCACCCGGCCGACCTGTCCGTCACCCGGATCGGCGGCACCAAGAACCCGGACGTCCCGCGCATCCTCGCGCTCGCGCCCGACCTCGTCCTCGCCAACGACGAGGAGAACCGGCGCCCCGACCTGGACGCGCTGCGGGCGGCCGGCGTCCCGGTCTGGGTCACCGACATCCGCACCCTGGACGACGCCTTCCGCTCCCTGCACCGGCTGCTGACCACCGCCTGCGGGCTGCCCCGGCCCGCCTGGCTGGACGAGGCGGAGGCCGCCTGGGCCTCCGTCGGGAGCGGCGGCGCGCCCCCGGAGGCCGACGGCCCCCGGACCGTCGTCCCGATCTGGCGCCGCCCCTGGATGGTCCTCGGCCGCGACACCTTCGCCGGGGACCTGCTGCGCCGCCTGGGCCTGCGACTCGTCCACGCCGCCCACCCCGAGCGCTACCCGGCCGTTCCACTGCCCGAACTGCTCGCCTGCCAGCCGGAGTTGGTGGTCCTGCCGGACGAGCCGTACCGCTTCACCGCCGAGGACGGCCCGGAGGCGTTCCCTGGCACACCGGCGGCACTGGTCAGCGGACGGCACCTGACCTGGTACGGACCGTCGCTGGTGACCGCCCCGGCCGTACTGCGGCACGCCCTCGACCACCCCCTCGGTCCGGGCGGTCCGGGCGGTCCGGACGCCTCGTAGGACGACCGCCCGTGACACCTGGGGACCGGCGTACGTCGCCACAGGGCGCCCCGGAACACGACAGGGCCCGGGACGCGTGCTCGCGTCCCGGGCCCTCGGCCTGTGTGGCCGTACGTCGTCAGCCGCGCGCGGCGGCCACGGCGGCGCCCAGCGCCTCCTTGATCCGGGGGCCGAGACGGGCGAAGCCCAGCTCCTTCATGGCCGCCCGCAGCAGCTCCTCATCGGTCCGCTCGGCACCGTCGCCGTCCACCCACCGCACGACGGCGAGCAGCTCGTCGGCGGAGTAGGCGGTCACGGGGCGGCCGGGCGTGAAGTCCGGCTTCGCGGGACGGGCGTCGGCCTCGGGCTCGGCGGCGGGCGCCTCGACGGCGGCGACGGGCTCGGGCTCGGCTTCGACGACCGGCTCCTCGGCAGCGGAGACGGGCTCGGGCTCGGCCTCGGGCTCGACGGCGGGCTCCTCGACCTCAACCGCAGGCGCCTCCACGGCAGCCTCGGGCTCGGCCACCGGCTCCGCCACCTCTTCGGCCACAGCCTCGGCCTCGGCGACGGGCTCCTCGACAACGCTCTCGGGCTCGGGCTCGGCCTCAACCACAGTCTCGGCCTCAACCGCAGGAACGGCGGCCGGCTCCTCGACGGCGGGCTCCGCCACAACGGCCTCGGCCTCGACCACAGGCTCGACCTCGGCCTCGACCGTCTCCGCCTCAACGGCAGTCATGGTGGCCGACTCCTCGGCAGCGGGCTCCACCACAACGGCCTCGACGACCGCCTCGACCGTAGCCTCAGCGACGACCGCCTCGACCTCAACCGCAGGCTCATCAGCCTCCACGGCCGACGCCTCGACAGCGGGCTCCACCGCAACGGCCTCGGGCTCGGCCTCGACAACCGGCTCCTCGACCGCGACCTCGACCGCGGTCTCCTTGGCCTCGTCAGCCTCAGCGAGCGGGGCGGCCTCCGGCTCCGTGTCCACCGTCGTCTCGTCCGCGGCCGCGGCCTCGGCCAGGGCGGCGGTCGCGGCAGCCACCAGGTCGTCGGCTGCCGGGGAGGGCGCCGGGAGGGAGACCACAGCGGCCGAGGTCTCCTCCTCGGCCTGCGCCGCCTCCGGGTCGTCGTCAGCGGCAACCGCGGCCGACGCCGAGTCGGCCTCGATCTCGACCTGGGCCTCGACCTGGGCCTTGGTCTCTTCCTCGGTCTCTTCCTCGGTCTCGACCTCGGCAGTCGCAGTCGCCGCAGCGGTCTCCTCGGCGTCCTCCACCGGAGCCGTCACCGCGGCCGGGGCCTCTTCCACGAGCCCGTCGCGCTGTCCGCCGGCCAGCGCCTGCAAGGCAGCCGCCTCGGCGTCGGCCCGGTCGGTCGGCTCCTCGGTCCCGGGCTCCTCGACCGCAGCCTCCTCCATACCGGTCGCACCGTCGATGTCGACAGCGGCATCGGCATCGGCATCGGCATCGACCACAGCACCGGCAGCGTCCTCGGCACCCGGCTCCTCGACCGGCGCCACCTCGACAGCAGCGGCGCTCTTCTCCGCCAGCCCGTCCCGCTGCCCGCTCGCCAGCGCCTGGCGGGCCGCGTACGCGGCCTCGGCGGCGCGGCGGTCGGCCTTGGCGGTGGCGAGTTCGGCGAGCAGGTCGGCGAGGCCGGCCTCCTCGAGGCCGGCGCGCAGGCCGCGGATGGTGGGCAGGCGGTAGAGGGTTCCCTCGTCGGCGGCGAGGCGCTCGACCAGGTCGATCAGCTCGGCGAAGGGCAGCCCGTCGAGGTCGTGGTCGGGCAGCAGGCGGGCGAGGCCGCGCAGGCCGGCGTTGATCGTCTCGAAGGCCTGGGCGGTGCGGTCGACCAGGGCGCCGTCGGTGGGCACTCGCGGGAGGGTGCCGGCCGGGGCGAGCGCGGCCCAGGCGCGGCGCTCGATCTCGGCGGAGGTGAGGGCCTCGTGCAGGTCCTCGCGGCGGATGCGGCGGTCGGTGGCGAGCGCGACGGCCTGCTTGCGCAGCGAGCGGCCGCGCAGCCAGGAGAGCTTGACGCCGTTCTCGCGGCGCCAGGTGCTGTCGGCGGTGGCGGCGGCGAGGGTGCCGAGGTCGGCGTCGTACGCGGCGGGGAAGAGGGCCGCGGAGGTGCGGTGCACCCGCTGGAGCATCTCGACCAGCAGCGCGGTCTTGGCGACGGTGTCGGGCTCGTCCAGCTTGGTGTCGGCGGCGAGGGAGAGGACGGCCTCCCAGGTCTGCTGGAGGTCGCTGCCGCGCAGTTCGGCGAGGGCCGTGGAGGCCGCGCGGGCGTCCTCGGGGGTGGCGACGGTGTCGACGGCCGCGTACCAGGCGTGGGTCTCGGCGGTGAGCGTGAAGGCCCCGAGCTCGGCGTAGCGGCCGAGGTCCTCGCGGAGGTCGGGCTCCGCGGCGGCGTCCTGGGGGTCCTTGACGTCTGCGGCGTCGGCGACGTCCGCCGGGTCGGCTGCGTCGGCGTTGCGCGAGTGAAGCACTGTCATGTGAGGTCCGGTTCTGGGCGTCGACGGCGGGGCTGGCGGCGAGGGGGCGGCGGACCGGGTGCGCGGGGTCGCCCCTGGGGCGGGGCTAGGGGGCGCGCGGTCGGGCTGCCGGTGTGGACGCCCAGAATACGGGTGCCCGTTCGAGCCTTGCACGCACCCACCGCCCGGACGGGCGGGTGTCGTGTGCCATACCGCCCGCCTGGCCGCCACTCGGGCGGTCCGACCGGGTGGTCCGGCGCCGCTCCGGAGCCGGTCCGGAAGTGGCCCGGCATTGGTCCGGACGGGTGTCTCCGCTGCTCACGGCTCCACACCGCCGGCCCTCATCCCGCGTCCTCCCGCCGCTCTCCGCCGGAGGGCCCGGGCCGCCTGTCCGGCCGCCGGTCGGGCCACCTGCCGGGCCGACGGAACCGCTCCAGCGGTACGTCCCGTACGCCGCGTCCCCGTGCCGGTCCCCGTCGGCCGAGCGGCGGCCGGTACCCGGCCCGGCCGACGGCGTGCAGATCGACCGGAGCGAGGTACTCGCCGAGCGCGGTGCGGTGCCACCACGCGCCGGTTTCCCGCAGTTCGCGCCAATCGGTGAACCGGTAGAGGTAGAGGGTCGCCCGGACGTGGGTCGGCGGGGCGTCCGGGAACGGGTTGTGGCGCAGCAGGCGCAGGGTGGCCCGGTCGCCGGACAGCAGGCGGGTGACGAAGGGCAGGAACCAGGGGCGGGCGTAGGCGGGCGAGATGCCGGCGAACCACATCAGCCAGTCGAGCCGCAGGTGGTAGGGCGCGAACTGGCGCGGGAGCCGACGGACATCGCCCGGCTTGCCCTTGAAGCCGTACTCGCGCCAGACGGTGTGCGGGGTGAGCACGGCCTCGTCGGTGCCCTCGACCACCACCTCCTGGCGGAGCCGGTTGACGCTGCCGAAGGCGCCGTAGGTGTTGACGAGGTGGAGCCGGTTGAAGGAGCGGTTCATGGCCTGGGCGCGGGAGAGCATGTTGCGCACCGGCCAGTAGCTGAGCACTACGACGATGGTGGTCAACGCGATCACGAGCGCCTCGTACCAGAGCGGCGCGCCGGGGTACGCGCGGGCGTGGACGGGCAGGCCCAGGCGGGCCGGCTGCACGGCGGCGAGGACGAGGACGATGGTCAGCCAGTTGAGCCAGGCGAAGTTGCCGGAGGCGACCAGCCAGAACTGGGTGACGAGGACGGCGCAGGCCGCGTAGCTCGCGATCGGCTGCGGCAGCAGCAGGCCCACCGGTACGACGAGTTGGACGAAATGATTGGCAGCGGCCTCCACTCGGTGGACCGGGGCGGGCAGGTGGTGGAAGAACCAGCTGAGCGGTCCGGGCATCGGTTGGGTCTCGTGATGGAACCGGAGACAGGTCAGGTCCCGCCAGCAGCTGTCGCCGCGCAGCTTGATCAGTCCGGCGCCGAACTCGACCCGGAAGACCAGCCAACGCATCAACCACAGCACCAGGGTGGGCGGGGTGGTGTCGGCGTTGCCCAGGAACGCCGCGAGGAAGCCGGCTTCGAGCAGCAGGGACTCCCAGCCGAAGGAGTACCAGGTCTGCCCGACGTTGACGATGGAGAGGTAGAGGACCCAGAGCACCGCCCACAGCAGGACGGACGCCCAGAGCGGGACGGCGTCGGCGAGCCCGCCCACCACCGCGGCGGCGAGGGCTGCGCCGCTCCAGGCGACGGCGGCGAAGAACCGGTCGCTGTAGTGGAGGTGGAACAGGCCGGGGGATCGGCGGAACGGGACCCTGGCGGTGAACCGGGGCACCGGCAGCATGCCGTCGGCGCCGATCAGGGCGCGGAACTGCGCGGCGGCGGCCAGGAATCCGATCAGGTAGAGGGCGGCGAGCAGGCGTTGGACGAGCAGCCGGCTCAGCCAGTAGTCGGGGGCGGCGAACCAGTCCATGCGGCCCATGCCTACCACCCGGCACCCCGGGCGCGGGCCCGGTCGGGGCGGCGGAGCGGGGACGGTTCACCCGCTCGGCCCGGCGGAATCCCGGGGGGGATCCCGTGGGCATCCCGGCGAACTCCCGATACCGGCCAGCACCGGACGGCGCCGGACGATCTCGGACGGCACCGGAGGAACTCGGACGGGCCCGGGCGGTACCGCGCCGACACCATCGGCACCGCACCGACACCGTGGCGGGGTCCTCTCCACGGGGGTGAGAGGCGCCCCGCCACGGCGGTGGGCGGTCCGCACCGGCCGGGGTTCAGCCGGGCAGGACGGGACCGGCCTCGCCCGCGATGGCCGAGCGTCCGGGCACGGAGCCGCCGCTCTGCTGGAGCCGGTCGACGAGCAGGGCGGCCAGCGTGCCGAGCTCCTCCTCGGTGCGGGACTGGGCGGTGATGTCCATGCCGACGGTGAGGACGCCGTTGATCCGGCCGGTGAGCGCGGCCCGCAGCGGGGTGCAGGTGAAGCTGAAGACCTGCCGGCCGCGCTGGGCGTCCGGGCGGGCGGCCTGCATCCGGACGTTGTCGAGGACGGCGGTGCGACCGGTGCGGTACGCCTCCACGACGGTCTGTTCGAGGCCCGCCGCGCCGAGCTGCGGGTACGCGGCGCCGATCGTCCCGTACGCCGTCGGCGCGCCGAAGGTGTCGGCGTGCTGGGCGTTGGCGTAGCGGATCTCCTGGCCCGGGCCCTCGGTGAGCAGGATGGGGTACGGCGAGCCGTCGAAGGCGGCGAACATCTCCTGGCGCTGGGCGAGCAGGCTGTCGCGCAGCCGGATCTCGGAGAGCAGCGCCTCGGCGAGGTGCTGGATGTCGCGCAGCCGCTCGCGCCCCCACTGCCGGGGTTCCCGGTCGAGCACGCAGACGGTGCCGATGACGGTGTTGGTGTCGTCGACGAGCGGGGCACCGAGGTAGGCGCGGACGCCGAGTTCGTCCACCACCGGGTTCCCCGCGAACCGGGGGTAGGCGAGGATGTCGTCGAGGGCGAGGGGGGAGCGCTGGGCGACCACGTGCGGGCAGAAGCCGTGGCTCAGCGGCATCTCGCGGGTGGGGAGGTCGAAGGCGATGCCGCGTTCCGCCCAGGACGATCCGTCCTCGGCCGCGGCGTCGGCCGAACTTGGCGGAATGTAGAGCCCCCGGAACATCTGGCGTTCGTCGTTGATGAAGTTGACCATCGCGATGGGAGCGCGCGTGATACTGGCTGCCAGGTGGGCGAAGCGGTCGAAGGCCTCGTCCGCGGACGGGTCGTTGAGCCCAAGGCCGCGCAGCCTGCGGGTTCGCGCGGACTCCCCGGAGGCACCCGGGAACTGGCCTTGAGTGCTCATCACATCTGTCATGGCGCACATGTAACCAGACATCAGAACGCCCGGGCGGGTCCGATCGACCGTTCTTCAGTCCTGCCGATGTCCTTCCGGAGTCCTTCCGGCGCCCGGCCGGAGCCGCACCGGAGCCTTGCCGATGGCTCGTCAAAACCGCATGTGGACGACCGGTCGACGGACCGTCACGGAAGCGAAGATCGATTCCCGCCCGGCGCCCGGACGAAACCCCTCCCGACGGGGACGGGCCGAATCGCGCCAATCCAAGATCGACTCTGGGATGCCCCGGTACCCCATACAACAATGAGCCCTGCCGAAGACACGGACGGTTCCCGTCACCGGGACACCGCCCGGTGACGCATGCGCCGATCGCACCGGGGCGACCGGCCGACACCCCCGCACACCCACCGCCCCCCGTAGGGGTCGCCGGAGCGGCATCGACGGCACGGACGGAGGCACGGCACCACACGTATCGAGAGGACCGGAGCATGGCGATGGACTACTTCACCGACGAGCGTCACGAGGGCCTTCGCGCCGAGGTCCGTGACTTCGCGGAGAAGGAGGTGCGTCCGCGGGTGGCCAGGATGGAGGCCGAGCGGACGATCGAGGTCGAGCTGGCCAGGGAGATCGCCCGGCAGGGCTGGATCGGCGTGACGATTCCCCGGGAGTTCGGCGGCCTCGGGCTGGGGCACGTCGCCAAGACCGTGATCATCGAGGAGCTGGCCCGGGTCAGCGGGGCCGCGGGCTCGATCGCGCAGGCCTCCCAGCTGGGCGTGGCCAAGGTCCTCCACTACGGCTCCCAGGCCCAACGCCGCACATGGCTGCCGAAGTTCGCCTCCGGAGAGTGCCTGCCGACCATCGCCGTCACCGAGCCGGAGTCCGGCGGGCACGTGCTCGGGATGACCGGCACCGCGGTCCGCGACGGCGACGAGTACGTGCTCAACGGCCGCAAGTGGTTCGTCGGCAACTCCCACATCGGGGACGTGCACGGCGTGGTGCTGCGCACCGGCCAGGGCAGCCGGGGCCTGTCCGCCTTCCTGGTCGAGAGCGACCGCCCCGGGTTCCGGACCGGCTCCCCCGGCTCCCAGAGCGGGCTGCACGGCTTCAGCTTCGGCGAGATCATCCTGGAGGACTGCCGCATCCCGGCCGGAAACCGGCTCGGCCGGGAGGGGCGGGGACTGGACGTCGCCTACTCCTCCTCCACCCTCTACGGCCGGATCAACCTCGCCGCCGTCGCGCTCGGCATCCACACCGCGATCGTCGAGGACACCGTCCGGTTCGCCGAGGGGCGCGTCCTGTACGGCCGGCCGATCAACCAACTCCCGAACATCATGCTCAAGTTGGGTGAGATGCAGTCCCGGCTGATGACCGCCAGGCTCGCCGCCTACCACGCCTCCCACCTGCTCGACCACGGCCGCGCCTGCGACGCCGAGCTGATGAACGCCAAGCTCATCAACACCGAGTACGCGCTGGACTCCGCGCGCAACGCCATGGAGATCCACGCCGCCCGCGGCCTCCAGCCCGAGTTCCGTATCGAGCGCTACCTGCGGGACGCCACCCACGTCTACCCTCCGGCCGGCACCTCGGACGTCCAGCGGCTGCGGCTCGGACAGTTCGCCTCGGGCACCTACGGCAAGCAGTGGTCGGCGGAGCTGTCCGAGCTGACCAGCTGGCCCTGGAGCGAACTCGCCGCCCAGCGGGAGGCCCACGTGGAGAAGCCGCCAGGCCTGGGCGGACGGGTGCTGCCGATGCCGCTGGCGGGCTGAGATCCCGCCCGCCGCGGCGCGACTTGACCTGTTCCTGTCGCATCCTTGCCGTGGCCGTCCCCGACCTCCGAGGACCGTCGGCCCGACCCGACCGAGGGCCGTGAGCTGCGGCTTCGCGCCGGCGGACCTTACGGCGCGGGCACCGTCGCGAGGCCATCGGCCTTGTGCGCAGAGCCAGTTGATATTGCGCCGACCGCACCACGGGCTGATAGCGTTCCGTGCCGTCGGCGGCCGTGCTGCACCCCGCCGGACCGGTGACACCACGTCACCGGCTCCGACGGATCCCGGCCCCGGCTCCCTGCGACCCGGCCGCGCCGTACGGGTCGGCCCGCCGCTCGGACCCACCGGTCCGAACCGGCGCGCCGGTCCCGCGGCCAGGCCCCACGACCCGGTTCCAGGACCGGGTTCCACGACCCGGCCCCGCGGTCGGGTTCGACGGCCGGGTTCCACGACCCGGCCCCGCGACTCGGCCCTGCAGCAAGGAATCAGATGCCAGGCATACCGGCCCCCCGCACCGGCCACCGCGCCGGGCGGTCCGGCTCGCTCCGCAGCCCGCTCCTCGCCGCCGTGCTGGTCCCCAGCCTGGGCCTCGCCGCCGCCTGGGGCTACGCCGCCTACCTGCTGCGCGACTCCGGCCAGCGCACCGCGCTGCTGGCCGGCAGCGCGGTCGTCGCCGCGGTGGTACTGATCAGCCTGGTCCGCGGCATCCGGACCGCCTGGGCGCTGTCCGCGCGGCTGTCCGAACTGCGGGCCGACACCATGGCGCTCGCCGAGCAGGAGATCCCCGAGGTGGTCGGGCGGCTGCGCGCCGGGGAGCAGGTGCCCGCCCCGGCCGCCTGGACACCCTCCCGGCGGACCGGCGACGACGTCCAGCAAGCCTCGGAGGGCCTCGCCGCCGTCCGGCAGGCCGCGGTCGCCGCCATCGTCCACCAGGCCCAGGGCCGCGAGGGGACGAAGAAGGTCTTCCTCAACATCGCCCGGCGCACCCAGATCCTGATCCACCGGCAGATCAGCATGCTGGACGCGCTGGAACGCGAGCACGAGGACCCGGAACTGCTGCGCGAACTGTTCGCGGTCGACCACCTGGCCACCCGGATGCGGCGCAACGCCGAGAACCTCGTCATCCTCGGCGGCGACCTCCCCGCCCGGCGCTGGCGCAACGCCGTACCCGTGGTCAACGTGCTGCGCAGTGCCGTCTCGGAGACCGAGAGCTACTCCCGGGTCGTCGTCCGGGGCGTACCGCGCGTCTCGCTCGGCGGGCAGGCCGTCGCCGACGTCATCCACCTGGTCGCCGAACTGATCGAGAACGGCACCACCTTCTCCCCGCCGTACACCCAGGTGCAGATCTCCGCGAAGGAGGTGCCCGAGGGCCTGGCGGTCGAGGTCGAGGACCGCGGACTCGGCATGACCGAGACGGAGTACCAGCGCCTCAACGCGTACCTGGCCGACCCGCCCGACCTGGACGTCTCCGCGCTCGGCGACGACCTGCGGCTCGGCCTGTTCGTCGTCGCCCACCTGGCCGCCCGGCACGACGTCCGGGTCACCCTGCACCCGTCCCCGTACGGCGGCACCCGGGCCGCGGTGCTGGTGCCCTCGGCGCTGCTGGA
This sequence comes from Kitasatospora sp. NPDC056800, assembly GCF_042789775.1. Taxonomy (NCBI): domain Bacteria; kingdom Bacillati; phylum Actinomycetota; class Actinomycetes; order Kitasatosporales; family Streptomycetaceae; genus Kitasatospora; species Kitasatospora sp. NPDC056800. The sequence goes on from NZ_JBHUAL010000096.1 coordinate 13,229, forward strand.
GCAGGCAGCGCAGTCGGCCGCGGTGTCCGGGCTGCCCTCGGGGGCCCGGATCACCCGGGCTCCCGTGACCGACGTGGGGGCAGGGGCCGGAGCGGGAGCGGACGCTGGAGCGGAGGCGGGGGTCGGGGGCGGGTCCGGGTCCGAAACCCTCGGGCAGGAGCCGCCGGGTGCGACGGCCGCAGGGCACGGCGGGTTGCCGGACGGGAGCCAGGCGGCCCCGGGACCGTTCGGCACCCCGGGGGCCCCGGCCGTCCCCTACGGCGCGGACGGCGCCGGGGCGGCTGCCGGGACGGGCGCCGGGACGGGCGCCGCCGGGGTCGGCGGTGCCGAGGCGCCCGCCAACGGAGGCCTGGCCGTCGGCGCCGAGATCCCCGGACTGCCCGGCGCCGTGGTCGTGCCCCGGCCCGTGCTGCCGCGCATGTACGACCTGTCGGGCAGCCCCGCGGTGGACCAGCGCCGCCCGGCACCACGGCCCGACGACGGCTCGGACAGTGCGCCGCACGCCCAAGCGGCCGTGCCGCAACGGGCCCGGGACGCCGGCCCGGCCGGGCAACTCGGCCCGGCGACACCCGTGTACGGGGCGCAACACCCCGCCCCTTCCGCCCCTTCCGCCCCGCGGCGGGCCTCTGCGGACTCCCCCACCGTCCGGGAGGCCGAGGAGCGGCGGTGACGCCCCTTCGACCTGCGCCGCGACCGCCCGGCGCTGGGCATGGTCAAGGTGCTGCCGGACGATCCGGGCCGGGCGGACCGCTTCCGTGGCCGGCCCGCCTCGGTCTCAGCCGTCGGTGCGGGGCTCAGGCGTTGGCGTGGACCGGGTGGAGTTCGGCGAGCGACCCGACCAGCGGGGCCAGCTCCGGGACCTCGGTGGCCTCGGCCAGCGTCGCCTCCAGGGCGGCGTCGTGCACCGGGCGAGCCGCCGTCAGCAGGTCGCGGCCCTCGGGCGTCAGCTCGGTGTAGATGCCGCGCCGGTCGTCCGCGCAGAGGAACCGGCCGAGCAGGCCCCGGTCCTCCAGGCGGCTCACCAGCCGGGTGGTCGCGCTGCTGCTCAGCGCCGCCGCGCGGGCCAGCTGCTGCATCCGCATGTGCCAGCCGTCCTGGCGGGAGAGCGCCTCCAGCACCGTGTACTCGACCACCGAGAGCTTGAACTCGGCCTGGAGCGCCTTCTCCAGCGCGGTGTCGATCATGCCGTGCAGCGCGGCGAGCGTCCGCCAGCCGCGGGCCCGGATCTCGGCCGCATCGTCGCGGATTCCCATGACGCCTACCCTTCCGTCGCGCTGCTCGTACCGTGTGCCGGACGCGGCCCCGCGTGAGGTCTCTCGTCCGGGGTCTCGTACGAGGTTTCGTCCCGTGTCTTCCTGTGACAAGTATGCCATTTGGCGCGGAATATCGGACTGTGCAAATAGTTCGGCTTATACCCCCGCCGGTTCCCCGTCGAGGGCCTCCGCTCCGGGCCGTCAGCCGCCGCGACGGCGGGGCGGAGGCCGTCCTGCGGTGAGCGACCGGACCCCGCACGAGGGTCCGGCCTGCCCGCCGCCCGGGGCGTCGAAGGACACCACGGGGCCGCACACGACCGGCTCCTCACCCCTCCCCGGACCAGGCCGACGCGCACAGCGCCGTAGCCAGTTCCTCGGTGTAGGAGGCCGCGGTCAGCCAGGCGGTGGCGAAATCCTCGTGGTCGTCGGTGACGCTCCGGCCGAAGACGTCGCGCTGCTGGTTGGCTGCGGAGGCCCGCAGGCCGTCGAGGAGTTCGGCGGCGGTGGCCAGCCCGGCGGCGCGCAGCAGACCGCGGTCGGCCGCCGCCGAGGCCTCGCTCGGGGCGAGGGCGTGCCGACCGGTGGTGACCGTCTGCTCGACCCGGCGGCCGAGCACGTGGACGGGCGGGCCGTACGGCGTCGGGGCGGCAGATCCGTCCTCCAACCCATCCGCCGACTCGCCGACCGTGGCGGAGGCCGTCGCGGACGCGGCGAGGTCGGCGGTCTGGAGGCGTTCGAGGCCGAGGTTGACCCGGCCCGCCCGGTCCGCGGACAGGGCGAGCGGGTCGGGAGCGGCCGGGGGCGTACCGATCGCGAGCAGACGCAGCTCCGGACGGTCCGCGCGCTCCAGCCGCCCGATCACCCGCAGTCGCAGGCCGGGGGCGGTGGCGAGCAGCGCGAGGTTCGCCCGGAACGGCAGGTCGGGGTGCTCGTGCGCCGGGCGCAGGACGATCACCGGACCGCCCTGAGCACCGCTCGCCGTGCAGCGCGCCAGCAGTTGCGGTGCACCGCCCGGGCCGGGGGCCGTACCCAGCAGGGTGACGTCCAGGAAGAGCAGGTCGCTCCCGGCCGGGCGGCTCTCGTACGGCAGTTCCTGCGCCGCGAGTGCCCGGGCCACCTGGGCGGACGCCGGTTCCGACCAGAGCCGGGCGGCCGGCTCCGCCGTCCATGCCGCGCCCGTCGCCCGCACCGCCCGGACCGAGGCCCCGGCGCCCAGCCGACCACCACCGGACCTGGTCGCACCCTGGACGGCCAGCCCGGCTCGGCTGAACTCGCGGTGGCTGAGCGCGGCGTCGCCCAACCGGACCGTCCGGTTGCCCGCCCCGACCGCCTGTGGGGCGGCGGCCGCCGCGTCGTCGTGCGGCATCACCTCGGCGATCGTGCTGAGGCGCCCGTCGGCGTCCACCGCCCAGCTGACCGCACCGGCATGGGTGGCCGTCAGCACCGGCTCGGCGAACAGGCCGTAGAGCCGCAGACCGCCCTCCTCCCGGTAGGCCTGGCGCGCGGTGCCGCGCAGCTCGGCGACCGGGGCGGTGCCGGTGGCCAGGGCGGTGGTGAGGCCGAGGAGTTCGCGCAGGCCCGCGACCAGGTCCACCAGGCGGTGGTCGGGCGTGCCGGAGCGCGCCGCCCGGACCCTGGTCGCGACGGTGACGGCCGCCGCGGCCGGGCGGTGCAGGCCCGCGAGGCGCGCCCGGTGGGCGGCGCGCAGCAGTTCGGCCTGGGAGACGGCGCCCGCCCCGCTCACCCCGGCGGCCAGGACGGCGGCCGCGGCCCGGTGGAGGTGGCGGACGGCGGCGAGTTCGACGGCGGTGAGCGGGTCGCCGGCGATCGGGTCGGCGGCCGGCCGGCCGTTCGGCTCCCCTGACGCGCCGTCCGTGTCACTCCTGGGCTCGGGCTCCTGCTCGGGCTCCGGCCCCGGCTCGACCTCGGCGAGCGGGCAGAGGGTGACCGCCGCGGCACGGTGCACGCAGGCCGGGGCGAGCAGGCAGCCGCAACGGACGCCGGCCTCCGCCGCGACCACCCCGCCCGGGGCGTGCAGCACGAGCACCGTCTCCTCGTCCACCTCCACCCGCCACTCGTCGCCCTCCCGGGCCACCGGCCGCTCCGCCAGCTTCGCCGCCGCGCCGTCCAGCCGCTTCTGCAGCCGGGCACTCAGCCCGGCCACCACCTCGGCGACCACCTCGGGCCGCACACCCGGCCAGTCGCTCGTCCGCGCCGTCACGCTCATCGCACCTTCTCCCCCACCCAGCGGGCCAGTTCCAGCGGGCTCAACGCCGCCACGGGCATTCCGGCCGCGACCAGTTGGCCCGCGACCGCCTTCGAGTAGCGGGCCGTCCCGGTGTCGTCCAGCGCCGCGCAGCCGAGCAGGTGCACGCCGGAGTCCACCAGGGCCCGGGTCTGGGCCAGCAGCCCGCCGACCGGCCCGCCCTCCTCGAAGTCGCTGACCACCGCGACCAGCGTGCGGGACGGCACCGTCACCAGCTCCCGCGCGTAGCGCAGCCCGCTCGCGATGCTGGTGCCGCCGCCGACGCTCACCTCCAGCAGCAGGCCCAGCGGATCGTCCGCCCGCTCCGTGAGGTCCAGGACCTCGGTGGAGAAGGCGACGAAGTGGGTGCTCAGGGAGGGCACCCCGGCCAGGATCGAGGCCGTCAGCGCGGCCCACACCGTGGAGGCCTCCATCGACCCGGAGACGTCCACGACCAGGATCAGCCGCCAGTCGTTGGCCTGCCGCGCCCTGGTCCGGAAGACCGGGCGCTCGGGCACGATCAGGGTGCCGCCGTCCGGCGCGGGGCGGGCGGTGGCCAGGTTGGCCCGGATGGTCCGGTCGAGGTCCAGCCCGCCACCCGGGCGGCGGGACGGGCGCGGCACGGCGATCCCGGTCAGGGCCGGGCGCAGCCGGGTGGCCAGCTCCCGGCTCAGTTCGTCCACCAGGCGCCGCACCAGCGGGCGCAGCCGGGCCACCCGGGCCTCGGGCAGACCGCCCGCGTGGTCCAGCACGGTGCGCAGCAGCTCGACGGACGGGCGGACGGCGGACGGGTCGATCGTCTCCAGGACGTCGGTACGGCCCTGGGCGACGGCGGCGGCCAGCACCTCCTCGCGCACGCCGGGGCCGAACAGCGACTCCAGTTCCTCGGCCCACTCCCGCACACCGGGGTACGGGGCCTCGCGGCCGCCCTTGCCGCCCCGGCTGTCCAGGCCCGGGCCGGAGCCCTCGCCGTGGCCGCCGCCGTACAACTCGTCCAGGGCGGTGGCGAGTCGGGCACCGCGACCGGTCAGGCCGCCGCTGCCGGGGCGGCCGAGGAGCAGCCGCCAACGCTCGGCGGGGGCGAGGGTACGGGCGGGGTCGGGGACGGGAACGGGAACGGGGTCGGAGGCAGGCGGCGGGGCCGCGGGCGACGGTGCAACGGCCGCGGGCTGCGCGGGCGTTGCGGGCAGGAGGCCGCGACGGACGAGCGCCGCACGCGCCGCGAGGTCCGCGCGCACCCAGCCGGCGAGCACAGCGGGGCCGGCCTCCTCGGGCAGGGCGGCGAGCCGGGCGCCCAGACGCTCCTCGACCAGGGCCAGCAGCCGGTCCCGGGCGGCCGGGCTGAGCGTGTCGAACCCGCCGCGCAGCGCGGGCAGCCGGTCCAGGAAGGCGTCGTCGGGCAGCGAGGTGACCCGCTCCAGCAGCGGTTCCAGTGCCTGCGGCGCGGAGTCGAACAGCCCCTCCGCGGCCGTCAGCAGGCCGACCAGCGCCCGCCCGAGCGCCTGTCGCGCCTCCGGAGCGGTCGCGCCGTCCACCCACGAGGCGGCCCGGCCGCCCAGCACCTCGGCCGGCTCCTGGCCGAGCAGCACCCGCACCGCACCGGCCGCACCCCGCACCAGCGGGCTCCCCTGCTCGGCGAGCCCGGCCAGCACGTACGCCAGCCGCACCCCGCCGAGCCGGTCCGCCCGCCGTACCAGCTCCACCAGCGCCCGCGCGTCCTGCGGATCGTCCGACCCGCCCAGGCCCTCCAACTGCCGCACGGCGGCCACGGTGAGCACCTCCCCGGCCGCGACGAGCACGGGCGGGCCGGCCACGGGGGCGCCGGCCACGGGCGTGCCGTCGTCTGCGGCGACGGGGCCTTCCTCCGCTCCCGCCGGGGTGTGGCCGGGGAAGTGGCCCGCGGTCAGGCGGTCGAGGAGGGCGAGGGCGTCGAGGAGGTCGGGGAGGGTGGCGGAGGCGGGGAGGAGGGTGGTGAGTTGGGTGAGACGGGCCTCGGTGAGGGCGGGGAGGGCGCTGGAGGCGGCGGCGGTGAGGCCGTCGATGATCTCGCGCGGGGTCGGCTGGTCGGTGAGGCGGGCGCGCAGGGCGCCTTCGGCGGCCTGGGCGGGGGTGACGCCGCGGGTGCCGGCGACGGTGAGCATGGCGGCGGTGGCGGGCGTCCAGTGCAGGCGCCAGCGGGTGCCGAGGGTCTCGGTGCCGCCGGCGCCGGTGGTGGCGACGGGCTCGCCGTAGGGGACCTCGCAGGCGGTGAGGCGGTGCAGGAGGATCTCGCGGCGGTGGTCGAGGCCGCTGCGCAGCGGGTCGAGGCGCAGGTCGCGCGGGCCGGGGTCGGCGGGGCCGGGGAGGCCGAGGTCGGCGAGGAGGGTCTCGACGGCGGGGGCGAGTCCGCTGCGCGGGGCGGCGGGGGTCGGGCGGCCGGTGCGGGTGCCGACCAGGACCTGTTCGAGGGCGCGGGCGACGGCCCGGCCGCGGCCGAGGGGTTCGCCCTGGGCGAGGACGGTCTGCACCGCTTCGACGAGTTCGCCGCGGCCGGGGGCGGCGTGGCCGCGCAGCCGGGCGAGGTCGCCGGCCAGCCGGACGATCTCGCGGGCGTCGGCCGGGCCGCTGGGGTGGTCCTGGGCGCGCAGGGCCGCGCAGATCCGGACGGCGGTGGTGGTGAGCGCCTCGGCGAGGCGTTCCGGGTCGCCGCCGGCGTCGAGGACGGTGTGCTGCCACTCCGGGTCGCGGATGCCCGCCGGGTAGCCGGAGCGGGCGTCGAGCAGCGGGTAGGTGTACGGGATCAGGGACAGGACGTGCCCGGGGTCGTCCGGGTACGGCGGCTCCTCGGTGGCGAGGGGACCGCCGAGCAGGGCGGGGGCGTGGAAGGCGCCGATCACGGCGGCGACCCGGCGCCCGTCGGCCGCGGCGGCCTGGATGCGGGACCGCATCCAGGCCTCGCGGCGCAGGTCGTACGGGTCGACGCCGGGGCCGGTCTCGGCGTCCCGGCGCAGTGCCCAGCCGACCAGCAGGGCCGCGCGCCGGACGGCCTCCGGGGTGGAGCCGGGGGCGGCCGTCTCGACCAGGCGGTCCCACAGGTCCTCGTCGGAGTCCCGGCCGGTGAGGCGGTGGCGCAGCGCGTCGGCGACGCCGGGTGCGTCCGGGATCCGATCGGTGCGCCCGCGCTCCGCCGTGCGGGCGGCGCGGTGGGCGAGCGGGAGGTCGCAGGCGACGGCCTCCACCCCGTTGCGCCGGGCCCAGCGCAGGGCGGCGAGCTCCGGGGAGAAGTCGGCGAACGGGTAGAAGGCGGGCCCGGCCGCCTCCTCGGGCCCGGCCGGGGCCGCCGCGAGGGCGACCGGGGCCCGGGTGGCCTCGTCGGCGAGCGGGCCGAGCCAGGGCTGGAACTCGGCGGGCAGCTCGACCAGGACGACGTCCGGCCGGGCGGCGTCGAGCAGCGCGGGGACCACCGCGCTGAGGGACGGCGCGTGGTGGCGCACGCCGATCAGGTAGGGGCCGGGGCGACCGGTGCCGGCGGCGGCCAGCCGGTCGGCCTCGGCCCGGACCGCCTGGTCCGGGTGCTCCGCCTGGTCCGCGTCGTCCGGGCGGGTGGTCTCCGCGCTGCTCATCGGATCAGGCCTCCAGTGCCGGGCGGAGGTCCCACAGGGTGCGCCAGGTGGCGGCGCCCTGCTCGGCGCGACGGCGGACCGGGCCGTCCCAGTAGCCGAGCAGCCGGGCCGCGTCGGACGGCTCGTCCTTGCGGACCACGCCGAGGAGCTGGCCGGGCAGCCGGCCGAGCAGGTCCCCGCCGTCGGGCAGGTAGGCGGCGCTGACGCCGAGCGCGGTGGCGACGGAGACCGCCTCGGCGGTGCTCATCACGGTGGACGGGCGTTCGACGTCCCAGCCTTCGGTGGACCGGCCGCTGCGCAAGTCCCGGAAGGCCGTGACCAGGGCCTCCAGGACGGCGTCGTCCACCGCGTAGGCGGCGCCGGCCCGGGCCACGGCGGCGGTGGACTGGCGGCGGACCAGGTCGACCTCGGCGGCGAGGCTGCCGATCGGGCCGACCGTCTCGAAGTTGAACCGCCGCTTGAGCGCCGCGGACATCTCGCTGACGCCCTTGTCCCGCAGGTTGGCGGTGGCGATCAGGGTGAAGCCGGCCGCGGCGTGCAGTTGGCCGTCCGGGGTGCCGGCCAGTTCGGGGACGGCGATGCGCCGCTCCGAGAGCAGCGAGACCAGCGCGTCCTGCACCTCGGGCAGGCAGCGGGTGACCTCCTCGACCCGGGCGACCGCGCCGGTGGTCATCGCGGTGAGCACCGGCGAGGGCACGAGGGCCTCCCGGCTGGGCCCCTTGGCGAGCAGCAGGGCGTAGTTCCAGCCGTACTTGAGCTGGTCCTCGGTGGTGCCGGCGGTGCCCTGGACGGTGAGCGCGCTGCTGCCGCAGACGGCGGCGGCGAGCAGCTCGGAGAGCATGGACTTGGCGGTGCCGGGCTCGCCGACGAGCAGCAGGCCGCGCTCCCCGGCGAGGGTGACGACGCAGCGTTCGACCAGGGCGCGCTCGCCGACGAACTTCGGCTCGATGACCAGGCCCTTGCGCCCGGCCTTGAGCTTCTCCCCGCCGCTGCCCATCACGAAGGTGACCACGGCGCGCGGGGTCAGGAGCCAGCCGGGCGGGCGCGGGCCGCTGTCGTGGGCGGCCAGGAACTCCAGTTCGGCGGCGTACTTCTCCTCGGGCGGGACGGTCTGCCGGTCGGCCGCAGCGGGGGCGGCGGGGGCGGCGGCACCCTTGGTGGTCTCGGTGGCGGTCATCGGCGGGCCTTCCTGCGCTTGCCGGTCTGGAGCTCTTCGTATCCGGGGGCGTCGCCGTCGACGGTCCGCTGCCAGGCCCGGGCGAACAGCTCGGGGACGGGCAGGGGGACCAGCGCGGGCCGGTGGGTGGGCAGTTCGTAGAGGGCGGCCTTCCACGTCTCGGCGGGCAGGGCGGGCGACTTGGCCTCCTGCCAGCCGCCGGGCAGGAAGAGGCTGCGGCCGGCCCGGGAGCGCTTGGCCTCCAGCACCAGGCCGCTGGCGGCGAGTTCGGCGCGGGCCTTCTTCAGCCGGGCGGGCTTCCAGCCCGTCCAGCGGGCGGCGTTGCGATCGGTCGGGTCGGGCAGGGCGAGCAGTTGGAGGTAGAGCGTGGCCGCGTCCTCGCCCAGGCCGTGGGTGCGGGACACCTCGGCGACCAGCTCGGGGACGGACAGCAGGGGGTTCTGCAGCCAGGCCGGGCCCTCGCCGGGGGCCGGCACCGAGGCGGCGGAGGCGGCCAGTTGCTCCGGCTCACCGCGCAGCACGGCTTCGATGGCGCCCCGCTCGGCGGAGAACCAGTAGCTGCTGGAGAGCCCGTCGAGCAGTTCGAGCAGTGGGTCGTCCGGGCCGGTGAGGGCGGCCGGGCGCAGCCAGATCCGCTCGTAGTCCTCGTGGTACGGCGTCAGGACGAGCGCCGGGCCGCAGTGGACCAGGCCGTCCCGGTCGGCCCCGCCCTCGGCGGGCAGGCCGAAGTGGGTGCGCAGGACGGCGGCCAGCGAGGCGCCCTTGACGGTGCGCACCAGGTCGAGGTCGAGCAGCAGCTCCGGGTCGGCGAGGCGGTCGCGCAGCGCGGCGGCGGCGGTGGGCAGCAGCGGGCGCAGCGGGCTGTCGGCGGGCAGGTGGTAGGCGAGCCAGCGCAGCGCGGCGATGGTGGAGCCGAGCGCGCCGGTCTCGGGGACGGCGGACTCGTCCTCGGGCGTCAGCCGCTGGCCGACCCCGTCCACCTCGGTGAACCGGAAGCCGGTGCGGCCGGCCAGCCACGGGGTGTGGGCGGGGTTGAGCACCGCCTCGACGGTGTCGATGGACACGCCCTGGACGGTGGCCAGGGCCTCCTCGGGGAGGGTGACGAGCCGTCCGAAGCGCCGGATCCACTCCTCGGCGCCGGCGGCGATGTCGGGGCCCTCGGTCCACAGGGTCTTCGGGTCGGCGGGCAGCAGGGCGCCCCAGACGGCGGCGAGGCCATTGTGGTCGTGCCCGCGCAGCCAGGCCCGGGCGGCCTTGAACTCGGCGGCCTTGAGGCCGAGTTCGGTGGGCGCGGAGATGTCCGTCCAGTACAGCAGGCCGGACGGCGGGCTGAGCAGCAGGGCGGAGCGGGCGGTGCCGATGCCGGTGAGCTCGTTGAAGGCCTCCGCCCTGGCCGCGTTCCAGGGGACGAATCCGTGCAGCGCGGCGACCCTCCAGAACTTGGCGACCCAGGCGGCGTCGACCAGTTCCTCGGTGCCGCGCTCCTCGAGGGTGGTGAAGTGCGCGACGGGGCCGAACTCCCCGCTCGGGTCGTGGTCGACGGCGAGCCAGTGCACCCAGCCGTCGGCGACCTGGCGCTGGTGGCCGATGATGACGACGGTGCGCCCGCCGTGCCGCAGCACCTCGCCCTCGCGGGGCGTGACCGGCCGGGGGCCGGTGGCGTTCGGGGCCGGCGGCACCTGCTCGGCGAGGACGATCTCGCGCAGGGTGGCGCCGCGGTCGGCCAACGGGCCCCTGGTCAGCTCACCGAGCAGCAGGACCAGCGAGGAGCGGTGGGCGGGCTCGGTGAACGGCGAGGCCACCGCGTAGGCCAGCGCGTGGATCCGGCCGAGCAGTTGGAGCCAGCCGTAACTGACGCTGCCGTTGTGCAGGGTGACGGTGGCGGGGCTGGTCCAGCCCTCGCCCTCGGCGGCGGGCGGGGCGGCCAGCACGGCGGTGACGGCGCGCAGGTTGTTGAGCACCCGGCAGCGCTCCTCGGAGCCCCAGTTGTTGCCGAAGCCGCCGATCTCGGGCAGCACGGCGCGCACGGCGTCGCGCAGTTCGTGGTCACGGCCGTGCTCGGGCCGCCACTCGGCGTTCTTCGCCTTGCCGGGGCGCTCGGCCTCCGGCTGCGGGACGAACCGGGCGACCCGGTCCAGCAGGTCGGCGGCGGTACGGGCGAGCCCGGCGACGCCGGCCAGCAGCCGCGGGTGGGCGATGCCGGGCAGGATCGCGCCGACCTCCGGGACGGGCAGGGTGCGCGAGGTGCGCCGGGCGAGCGGGCGGCGCACGCCCTGGACGGTGAGCCAGCACTGTTCGCCGGCCGGGACCGGTTCGGTGTCGACCGGCCAGGCGGCGTCGACCAGCCGGGCGGCCTGCTCGGCGGTGACGGCGCGCAGTGCCTCCGAGCCCGCTTCGTCACGCGGGCGCAGGGCGTGCCAGTGCGGGTAGGGCGGGATGAGCGGGGTGCCTGCGGCGGAGAGCTCACCGGAGCGGCCGGGGCGCAGGTCGACGGTGCGGTCGGCCTGGCCGGTGAGGTCGGGCAGGTTGAGCGAGAAGTGCTCGCCGGAGGTGTGGCTGACCACCGGGGCGGCCGCGCCGGGCAGGGCGAGCCGGGCCACCGGGACGGTGTCCGTCCGGTGACCGGCCAGCGGCAGCTCGATGCGGTGACCGTCGGCCGTGAAGGTGGTGACGGCCTTGCCGGGCTCCGTCCTGACCCAGTTGCCGAGCACGGTGCCGTCGGTACCGAGCGGGGTCCGCTCCAGGCCGGGCTGGAGCGGCAGCAGCCAGGTGCTGCGCTGGACCAGCCGGCCGGCGTGGGCGGTGGCGGCGATCACCGGCGGTTCGGCGGTGCGCCCCAGGGTGCCGGTGGCCGGGTCGAGTTCGCGCAGGACGGCCTCGCCCTCAGCGGTGCGGCGCATCGTCCAGTAGCCGGTGCCGTCGCCGAGGACGGGGTGCTCGTGGGGCATCCGGGTGTCGCCGGCGTGCAGCGGGCGCTCGCCGGTGGTGCGGCCGCCGCCGGGCAGTTGGAGGGAGGGCGCCTCGGGCTCGCGGTCGCGGTAGTAGTAGCCAGCGATGGTCTCGCCCTCGAGCTCGAACCGCTCGTCCGGGCGGCTGGACCAGTACGCGAGCTGCTTGCCCTCCTCGGACCAGACGACCAGCAGTTCGCCGTCGACGAAGCGCAGCCTGGTCCGGTTGCGCTCGTGCGACGGCCGCTCGGGCAGCCGCAGGGTGTGCTCCAGCACGATGCCCTGCGGGCCGACCACGACGGCCCGGTCGAGGCGGGCGAGGATCAGGTGCGGCCAGGCGTCCTCGATGAGCAGGTCGCTCAGGCCGGCGCCGGCCAGGCTGGGGACGGGGTGCTGCGGGGCGTCGTCGGCGGGCGGGTCGGCGAGCTTGCCGAGCGCCTCCTCCAGGGCGGGCCAGCCGAGTTCGTCCAGGATTCCGGCCCGGAGGGCGTCGGTGAGCAGCGCGGTGACGTCGAGGGCGGCGATCCGCTCGGCGACGGCCGGGGCGACCGTCCGGATGGCGGTGTGGTACTGGCCGATCGACCGGACCAGGTCGGCGGCGCCGGCCAGGCCGCGGGCGGCGGTCAGCTCCTCGGCGCGCTCCTCGGCCCACTCCGCGAACAGCTCGTTCAGCAGCGGCACGGCGGGCGCCTGGCGCCGGACGGCCGTCTCCCAGGCGGGCGGGGTGGCCCGGCGCAGCAGCGACCGGTAGCGCTCGTCGGCGCCGACGGCGGTGAGGGCGGAGCTGTCGGGGCCGCTCTGCGCCGCCCAGTCGCGCAGGTCGAAGCCGAGGCCGCCGGGCGGGTCGGCCACCGGCACGCCCGCGGCCAGCAGCAGGTCCAGCAGGTCGATCCGGGTGTGGCTGGCGCGGATGCCGGTGTGGAGGTCCACCGGGACGGCGTCGGCCTTCAGCCGCTCGACCATCCGGCCGGCCAGCGCGAGGGTGGCCGGGCAGCTGGGGCGGTTGCGCCAGCCGCGGCCGTGGTGGTGGCACCAGCGCTGGAGCCAGGCGGCGGCGGGCTCGGCGCCCTCGGCGCGGGGGCCGGTGAGCAGTTCCTCGGCGCCGGTCTCGGCGAGCACCGCCAGCCAGGCGGTGTCGTGCGGGGCCGGGTCGGCGGAGGCCGGGTCGGGCAGCAGTTCCAGCAGTCGGGTGCGGACCGCCGTGTCGTCGCGGCCGAGCTCGACCAGCGCGCCGTGCCAGGACTTCCAGAACGCGGCGGGCGCCCGGTTGACCGCCGGGGAGTCCAGCAGCTCGGCGAGCAGCGCCCGTTCGTGCTCGGTGCGGTCCAGTCCGGCGGCCTTGACCAGGGCACGGGCGTCCTCGGCGATCCCGGCGTACGGGGCCATGCCGGCCGCGGAGCGCTCGGTGCACAGCTGGCGGAAGCGCTGCCAGGCGGTCAGCGGGTCGAGCCGCTGGGCGAGCTCCTTGACGTACTGGCGCAGCGACTTGACGGTGAGCGCGCCGGCCAGGGCGAACTCCAGGAAGACGGCGCGCAGCCGCTCCTCGTCCACCGTCAGGCCGTGGGTGCGCTCGGCCTCGCGGGCCTTGCCGAACCAGGCGGCGGCGTAGGTCTGGTTGCCGTGGCCGAGGAAGATCCGGCCGACCTCCTCGCAGAAGGTGGGCAGGAAGTGCGGGACGGCGCGGCCGAGGCGGGTGGCGAGCTCGTCGAAGCCGTCCTTGGCGGCGCCGGGCTTGGAGGCGGCCTGGCGGGCGATCCGCTCCAGCTCCTTGACCAGGGCGAGCGCGTGGTGGCCGTTGGCCGGGTCGTGGACCAGTGCCCAGGCGGGGAAGCCGAGCGCCTCCTGGCGGACCTGGCCGACCTCGGCGGCCCCGGCCTCCGGCGCCAGGCCGAGGAAGTCGAGGGCGAGGTCCTCGGCCGGGCCGAGCGCGCCGGGGACGAGCCGGACGATCCGGCGGCCGTCGAGCGCGGGGTGGGTGTAGGTGCGGGCGGTGAGCACGTCGGCGGCGCTGTCGGGGCGGCCGGCGTCGGGCAGGGTGCCGGACGGGAGCACGGCTCCGGCGTCGAGCAGTTCTTCGGGCGTCGCGGCGCGGTCGGCGCCGTTGCCGCCCGGGTTGGTGGTGGTCGTGGTCAGGCCGGTGGCGGTCATGCGGCTTCCTCCCCCTGGATCGTGCGGCCGGCGTACAGGGCGGCGGCCATCCGCATGCCCTCGGACCAGGCGACCGGTCCGACCTCGGTGAGCGGCAGGGCCCGGCCGTCCGGGCCGGCCCAGCTGAGCGCGCCCGTCTCGCACGCGTCGTACTCGTAGTAGTCGCCGACCCAGACCCGGGCCTCGACGGTGCGCCCGCCCTCGGTGACCGACTGGACGGCGGAGCCGCCGCGGACCCGGCAGCCGAGCCGGTTGCAGCGCCCGACCAGTTCGCGCAGCTCCCGGTAGCGGCCGCCGGCGTAGGTGGTGACCTCGGTGCCGGCCGACCCGTCGGCGGGCCGGTGCCAGACCTCGCGGTAGAGCTGCTGGACGCGCTGGGAGACGCCGAGCTCGACGGCGAACTCGCGCAGCTCGTCGAGGTCTTCGAGCAGGACGGGGTGCGGTATCAGCACCTCGCCGCCGGTGAGGCGCACGGTGTCGCCGTCCAGGTCGACCAGGCCGAGGCCGCGCTCGGCGTCGGCGCCGCGCAGGAAGCCGGCCACGGAGCCGTCCACGGCGGTGACCACGAGGTCCTTCAGGACGCCCTGCCAGGCCTCGTCCGGCCACACGGCGGTGAGCACCGCGGCGGGCACCGGCAGCGAGCGGACCATCCAGCGCTCGACGTCCTCCAGGCAGCCCCGCTCGTGCGCGGCCAGCCACTCGGCGAGCTGCTTGAGCTGGACGACCACGCGGTCGTCACCGAGCTTCGACGGCAGGGACTTGAGGTCTCGGCCCGCCGCGTTGCGGCACGCCACCCTGCCCTCCCCGTCGAGCGCCACGCGGTACCCTCCCGCGTCCGTCTCCACCCATGCCACGGCCGTACTCCTCCCACCGGGAAACACCTGTCGATCGCCTGCTGACCAGCGATGCGAGGAACGTAGCGAGGCCCACTGACAACGCGACCGGCGGGGTGAACTCCGGCCGTGACATGCAGACTTCAAACCACTCGAACGGGTGATCGAAGAGACGAAAAAGGCGGGGCGGCTGCCCCCACGCAGCCGCCCCGCCCGTCCTTCCGCCCCGCCCGTCCCCCGGCTCCGGCCGCCCCCTCCGCCCCAGCGTCCCGGCGACCCCACCGCCGCCCCGTCAGCCCAGCGGCGCCCGGGGCACGATGACCGGCGCGCCGTCGCCCGGCGCCGCGAGCACATGGCTGTCGATGTCGTACAGCGCCCGCACCAGCGGGGCGTCCACCACCTCGCGCGGCGGCCCGCAGGCCACCACCGCGCCGTCCCGCAGCGCGACCAGCAGGTCCGCGTACCGGGCGGCCGCCGCGAGGTCGTGCAGCACCATGACCACCGTCCGCCCGCCCGCCGCGACCCGGCGGACCAGCTCCAGCACCTCCACCGCGTGCCCGAGGTCGAGCGCGCTGGTCGGCTCGTCGAGCAGCACCACCGGGGTGTCCTGGGCGAGCACCATGGCCAGCCAGCAGCGCTGGCGCTGGCCGCCGGAGAGCCGGTCGAGCCGGCGGTCGGCCAGCTCCTCCACGCCGGTGGCGCGCAGGGCCTCGGCGGTCAGCCGCTCGTCCTCCGCCGACCACTGCCGGAAGAGCCCCTGGTGCGGGTGGCGGCCGTAGCGGACGAGTCCGGCGACGGTCACCGCCTCCGGGGCCTGCGGGCTCTGCGGCAGCAGCGCGACCCGGTGGGCGGCCTGGCGCGGGCGCAGCCGCCACACGTCCTCGCCGCCGACCAGGACCCGCCCGCCGTCCGGCCGGTGCAGCCGCGCGACGGACCGCAGCAGGGTGGACTTCCCGCAGCCGTTCGGGCCGACCACCGCCACCACCCGGCCGGCCGGGACGGTGAGGTCGACGCCGCCGAGCACCGGGCGCCCCGGCCCGTAGCCGGCGCTGAGTCCCTGGATCGTCAACTCCATGGCAGCTCCCCCTCGACCGACGCCCGCTCAGCTGCCGCCGAGCGCCTTGGCGAGGTCGCCGATGACGACGTCCGCGGCGAGCGGGCCGCCCCGGGTGGACCAGACCGAGCCGTCCACGGTGACGGCGTGGTTGTTCTTCACCGCGCCCAGCTCCTGGTACGCGGGCTTGGACTGGACGTCCTTGAGCGCGGTCTTACCGTCGTCGGTCAGGGTGGAGAGGAACAGCCAGTCGCCGTCGATCTCGTTGAGCTTCTCCAGGCTGAGCGCCGGGCTGTGGGCGTTGCCGTCCTTGTCCTGCGCGGCCGGGCGGGTCAGGCCCATGTCCAGGGCGACGCCGCTGGCGAACTGCTTCTTCTCCATCCAGCTCGGGCCGGTGGGGTTCCAGCGGACGATGGAGACGGCGGCGCCCTTGTTCTTGCCGAGCTCGCCGCCCGCCTTGGCGGCCTTGGCCTCGTAGTCGCCGATCACCTTGTTGGCCTGGTCGAGCTTGTTGACGGCGTTGCCGATGCCCCGGAAGGCGAGCTTCCAGTCGTCGGTGGGCGCCATGGTGACCAGCGTGGCGGGGGTGATCTCGCGCAGCTGCTTGAGCACCTGCTCGTCCTGCATGTCGCCGGCCAGGATCAGGTCGGGCTTGGCGGCGATCACCTTGTCCATCACGGGCTGGAGCAGGTTCCCGACCACCGGGACGCCCTGCACCTTGTCCTTGAGGTACGCGGGCGGCTCGGCCAGCCCCTGGCCGTTGGTGATGCCGGCCGGCTTGACGCCGAGGGCGAGCACCGCGTCCAGGTCCTCCTGGGTGAGGGTGACGATCCGCTTGGGCTCGGCGGGGACCTCGACGGCCTTGCCGGTGGCGTCCTTGACGGTGCGCTTGCCGGTGTCGCCGCCCTTTCCGCCGCCCGCCGCGTCGGCCGCCGGGGAGGCGGCCGCGGACGAACCCGAGGAGGAGCCGGAGGAGCCGCAGCCGGTGAGCAGGAGCGCGGCCGCCCCGGTGACGGCCAGCGCCTGGGCCGCACGGCGGCGGACGGGGCTGAGCGGGCGACGGGCGAACGGCATGGGTGCCTCCGGGCAACGGTGGTACGGGAGTTGAGCAGCGTCCGGGTCGTTCGGCGGGGCGGAGGGGCCCCGTGGGACGGACTCGACCATTAGGTTAGCCTTACCTTATGACATTGTCGCAAGCCGGCGTCACCAAGGCGCCCCCCGCCACCGCGCCGGAGCTCCGACGGCCCGGGAGCCGCCCGGAGGGGCCCGGGGGCCGCCCGGAGGGCACCCGCCCCACCTGGCCGGCCGTCACGGCGGCGGTGGTGCTCCTGCTCGCCCTGGCCGCGCTCTCGCTGTCGGTCGGCGCCGGCGAGGTCGGCCCCGGCCGGGTGCTGGACTACCTGCTGAACCACGACGGCGCCCGCGCCGACGGCCGACTGGCCCTGGTCGTCGGCGACCTGCGACTGCCGCGCACCCTCACCGCGCTGCTGGTCGGCGCGGCGCTCGGCGTCGCCGGGGCGCAGCTGCAGTCCGTCACCCGCAACCCGCTGGCCGAGACCGGCCTGCTCGGCGTCAACGCCGGCGCCTCGCTGGGCGTCGTGCTCGGCATCGCCGTACTCGGCGTCCAGAGCTCCTACGGCTACCTCGCCTTCGCCTTCGGCGGCGCCGTGCTCGCCAGCGCGCTGGTGCTGCTGATCGCGGGCAGCCGGGGCGGCGGCTCGCCGATGCGGCTGGTGCTGGGCGGCTCCGCGGTCGGCGCCACCTTCGGCGGGCTCACCGGCGTGCTGATCGTCAACTCGCCCGAGGCCTACGACCGTTACCGGGTCTGGGTGCTCGGCTCACTGGCCGGGGTGGAGGGCTGGAGCACACTCGCCCGGCTCACCCCCGTCCTCGGCGCCGGCTTCCTGCTCGCCGCGCTCACCACTCGGCCGCTCACCGCCCTGGCGCTCGGCGACGACCTGGCCCGCGGCCTCGGCCACCGCCCCGGCGCCACCCGGGCCGCGGTCGCCGTCGCGGTCACCCTGTTGACCGCCTCCGCGGTCGCCCTGGCCGGGCCGGTGTCCTTCCTCGGCCTGCTGGCCGGCTTCCTCGCCCGGTCCCTCGCCGGTCCGCGGATCGGCCGACTCACCCTGCTCGCCGGACTGTTCGGCGCGGCCGTGCTGACCGGCGCCGACGTGCTGGCCCGGGTGGTGGCCAGGCCGTACGAGGCGCCGGTGTCGGTGATCGTCGCCCTCGTCGGCGCCCCGGCCCTGATCGCCATCGTCCGCTCCCGGCGCTCCGCCGCGCTCGCCCTCAGCGACCCGGCCGAGGCCACCCCGCCGGCCGGACGGCGGGCCGAACCGCCCGCCCCGAAGCCTGACCTGGCACTGCGGTACGGCACCTGGTCGCTGCTGCTCCCCCGCCGGGCGCTGGCCGCCTCGCTCGGCCTGGCCGCCGCCCTGCTCGCCGCCGTGGTGGTCGCCGCCCACGCCGGGCAGAGCGAACTCGACCTCGGCCGCACCTTCCAGGCCGTGTTCGGCTATGGCGACCGCCTCGACGTGCTGCTGGTGCAGAAGTTCCGACTCGGCCGGATCGTCGCCGCCCTCGCCGCCGGGGCCGCGCTCGGCCTGGCCGGCTGCCTGACCCAGACCCTCGCCCGCAACCGCCTGGCCACCCCCGAACTCCTCGGCGTCAACGACGGCGCGACCGCGGCCGTGCTGATCTCGGCCACCGCCTCCGGCACCTTCGGCGCCTGGTGGGCCGGACCGCTCGGCGCGCTGGCCGCCGTCCTGGTGGTCACCCTGGTCTCCGGCGGGCTCGGCGCGCGCGGCTACCGGGTGCTGGTCGTCGGCCTCGCGATGTCCGCGCTGGCCTCGGCGGTGATCCAGGTCGCGCTGGCCCGCCGCTCGCTCAACTCGGCCGGATCGCTGTACGTTTGGACCTCCGGCAGCCTCAACGGCCGGGACCTCGCGATCGCCACGCCCGTCCTGGTCGGGCTGGCCGTACTGGTGCCGCTCGCCCTGGTGGCGGCCCGGCGCCTGGCGGTGCTGCGCTTCGACGACAGCGTCGCCTCGGCGCTCGGCGTCGACCCGGGCCGGGTGCGGCTCGCCTGCCTGCTGCTGGCCGTCGCCCTGGCCGGGCTGGCGGTCGGCGTCTGCGGGCCGGTCGGCTTCGTGGCACTGGCCGCGCCGGTGGTCGCCGGGCGGCTGGCCGGACCCGCACGGGTGCCGGTGCTCGGCTCGGCCCTCACCGGCGCCCTGCTCGTCGTCCTCGCGGACACCCTGGGACGGGTGCTGCTCGGCGGGGTGGAGATCCCCGTCGGCATCGTCACCACCGTCCTCGGCGGCCCGTTCCTGCTCTGGGTGCTGCTCAGCCGCAAGGGCAGCCCCGCGTGACCACCCCTGGAGAACCCACCGTGGAAGCCCCGCCCGTCGTCGCCCTCGACCCCGACGACCCCGCCTACCGCCTGGTCACCTTCACCCACCGGGAGGCCGACTGCGACGGCGTGCTCGCCCTGCTGCACACCGTCACCGACAAGGACCGCCACGCCGGGGACCTGACACCGCACCTGATGGCGCGTCAGGCCGACGGAAGCTGGTCGATCACCTACCGGCTGCGCGAGGACCACCGCGCCTCCTACCAGCTGTACCCCTTCCGGGGCGAGGCCCCCGGCACCACCCGCGCCGACTGGCTGCGCGTCCTGGACCGGGCCCGCCCCGACCCGTACGACACCGAACCCCGGCTTCCCGCCCGCGACGGCCGGCACCCCTCCTCCGTGCTCAGCCTGCCCGCCGCGCCCGCGCAGCCGTACGTGGCGCGGCGCGAGGGCGTGCCACGCGGGCGGACGGTCGCGCACACGGCGGCCGGCCGGCGGGTGGACGTCCACCTCCCGGCCGGGCACCGCGCGGACGGCGGACCGTACCCGGTCGCGGTGCTGCTGGACGGCGAGATGTGGGGCGGGGTGCTGTCCGTCGGCGACACCCTCGACAACCTGGCGGCGGACGGCGCGATCCCGCCGACCGTCGCCCTGCTCGTGCACACCATGGGCCCGCAGCGGCCGGACGACCTGAGCTGCAACCCGGCCTTCGTCGACCTCCTCGCCGACCGCCTCCTCCCCTGGGCCGCAACGGAGTTCGGCGCGAGCACCGACCCCGCCGACACCGTGGTCGCGGGCCAGAGCGCGGGCGGCCTCACCGCCGCCTACGCGGCCTACCGCCGCCCGGAGCGCTTCGGCAACGCGCTCTCCCAGTCCGGCTCCTTCTGGTGGCCCGACGAGACCGAGTTCGACGTCGGCAGCGAGTGGCTGACCCGCCGCCTCGCCGCCGAACAGCGGCGCCCGGCCCGCTTCTGGATCGAGGTCGGGCTCCAGGAGTGGATGCTGCTCGCCCAGAACCGCCACCTGCGCGACGTCCTCACCGCCCGCGGCTACGACCTCGCCTACCGCGAGTTCAACGGCGGCCACGACTACGCCTGTTGGCGCGGCGGCCTGGCCGACGGGCTCGCCCACCTGCTGGGCGGCCGGTGACCTGCGGACCAGCCGGTCCGCGGGCGGTCGGCGGCGGTCCGGGACCTCACCCCTGATCGCCGCCGGCGGTCGCGGTCGGGATCCGGGAACGGCGTCACCGTCTTCTTCCGGGGTCCACGATCGGGTAGAGCGGGAAGCCCATCCGCGGGTAGTCG
>NZ_JBHUAL010000097.1:0-32953 GCF_042789775.1 Kitasatospora sp. NPDC056800
TGTTTTTTTTTTAATCCCCCCCGCCGGGGCCGGGCCCCCCCCGGGGCGGGCGGGGCCGGGGGGGGGGGGCCGGGGCGGGCGGGTGCCCCCCCGCCCCGCCCCGCGGACCCGAGCGGGGAGCCGGGCGACAACGGGGACCAGGGGCCAGGGAGCACCGGAGGCGCCGGGGGGAGCGCCACCAGGGCCGTCGCCCGAATGCGTGTATCGCTCTCTTGACTGGCGTCACCGAAGCGCCATACTGGCCTCACTCCCCGCTCGCACAACGAGGTGCCCGCCCATGGAGCTCTCACCCTCGGCGCACGTGGACACGTTCTGTCGAGACCACCTCCCGCCCTTCGAGCAGTGGCCCGAACTCCTCTTCGAAATCCCGGAGTTGGCCTACCCCGACCGCCTGAACTGCGCCGCCGCCCTACTCGACGACACCATCGAACGCCTCGGCCCGGACCGCCGCTGCCTGCTCACCCCCACCGGGAGCTGGACCTACGGCGAACTGCGCGGCCACACCGACCGGATCGCCCGCGTGCTGACCGAGGACCTCGGCCTCGTCCCCGGCAACCGGGTCCTGCTGCGCGGCCCCAACACCCCCTGGTTGGCAGCCTGTTGGCTCGGCGTCCTGAAGGCCGGCGGGGTGGCCGTCACCACCATGCCGCTGCTGCGCGCCGCCGAGCTGACCGAGCTCACCGGCATCGCCCGGCCCTCCCTCGCCCTGTGCGACCACCGCTTCCTCGACGAGCTGGACCGGGCCCGGACCCCCGGGCTGCGGGTTCTCCCCTACGGCGGCCCCGGCCCCGAGGACCTCACCGCCCGCTGCGCCGCCAAGCCCGCCGGCTTCCCCGCCGTCCCGACCGCCGCCGACGACGTCGCGCTGATCGCCTTCACCTCCGGCACCACCGGCCGCCCCAAGGCCACCCTGCACTTCCACCGCGACGTGCTCGCCATCGCCGACACCTTCTCCCGCCACCTGCTCCGCCCCACCCCCGAGGACCTCTTCACCGGCACCCCGCCGCTCGGCTTCACCTTCGGCCTCGGCGGCCTGCTGGTCTTCCCGCTGCGGGCGGGCGCCGCCGGCCTGCTGCTGGAGCAGGCCACCCCCGAGCAGCTCGCCGAACAGGTCCGCCGGCACCGGGTGAGCGTGCTGTTCACCGCGCCGACCGCCTACCGGGCGATCCTGGCCGCCGGGCTGGCCGACCGGCTGGCCGGGGTGCGGCACTGCGTCTCGGCGGGCGAGCCGCTGCCCGCCGCCGTCTGGCAGGCCTTCCACACGGCCACCGGACAGCGGCTGATCGACGGCATCGGCGCCACCGAGCTGCTGCACGTGTTCGTCTCGGCCGCCGGCCGGGACATCCGCCCCGGCTCCACCGGCCGGCCCGTCCCCGGCTTCCGGGCCGCGGTCCTGGACGGGCAGGGCCGCCCGGTGCCGGACGGCGAGCCCGGGATGCTCGCCGTCAAGGGCCCGACCGGCTGCCGCTACCTGGACGACGAGCGCCAGCTGGACTACGTCCGCGGCGGCTGGAACCTCACCGGCGACACCTACGTCCGGGACCGCGACGGCTACTTCTGGTTCCGGGCCCGCAACGACGACATGATCGTCTCCTCCGGCTACAACATCGCCGGGCCCGAGGTGGAACAGGCGCTCGCCACCCACCCCGACGTGGCCGACTGCGCGGTGGTCGGCGCGCCGGACGAGCGGCGCGGCGCGGTGGTCAAGGCGTACGTGGTGCTGCGCGCGGGCGTACCGGCCGGCCCGGAGACGGCCCGCGCGCTCCAGGAGCACGTCAAGCGCGCCATCGCGCCCTACAAGTACCCGCGGGCGGTCGAGTTCGTGCCCGAGTTGCCGCGCACCGCGACCGGCAAGCTGCACCGCGCCGAGCTGCGCCGACGGGCCGCCCTGACCCCGGCCAGCGTCACCGTCGAGCGCCGGGTGGAGTGGTCCGACACCGACGCCGCCGGGCACTACCACTTCTCCGCCGTGCAGCGCTGGGCCGAGGCGGCGGAGGCGGCCCTGCTGCGCCGGCTCGGGCTCGCCGAACTGTTCGGGCGGATACCCCGGGTGCACTTCGAGGCCGACTACCGCGAACGGCTCTGGTTCGGCGACCTGGTCCGCACCGAACTGCGGGTCGTCCGGGTCGGCGGCTCCTCCCTGCACTACGCCTTCGAGGTGCACGGCCCGCACGGGCTGGCCGCGAGCGGGCGGATGTCGGTGGTGCACGCCGCGCCGCAGGACGGGGGCTCCCAGCCGTGGCCCGCGCAGGTCCGCCGCACGCTGGCCGAGGCGGGGCCGCAGCGGCCCGAGGTGCTCGCATGAGCACGGCACCGGACCGCGCGGGCCGACCGGACGCGGCTCCGCGGGCGGTGCGCCGGATCGCGGTGATCGGCGCCGGCCCCGGCGGGCTCTACTTCGCCGCCCTGGCCAAGCAGCTGGCACCCGACCGGGACATCACCGTCTTCGAACGGGACGGCCGGGACGACGAGTTCGGCTTCGGCGTGGTCTTCTCCGACGAGACCCTGGACGGCATCGCCCGGGCCGACCCGCTCGTCTTCGCCGCGATCAGCGCCGAGTTCGCCCGCTGGAGCGACATCGACATCCGCTACGCGGGCGAGGTCCGCACCAGCGGCGGCCACGGCTTCGCCGCCCTGGACCGCAACCGGCTGCGCGCCGTCCTCCGACAGCGCTGCGCCGAGCTGGCGGTGGACGTCCGCTACCGCACCCCGGCCCCGCCCGTCGACCGACTGGCCGCCGAGTACGACCTGGTGGTGGCCGCCGACGGCATCCGCTCCGGCACCCGGGCCGCCCACCCCGAGAGCTTCCGCCCCGACCTGGACGAACGCCACTGCCGCTACATGTGGCTCGCCACCGACAAGGTCTTCGAGGCCTTCACCTTCATCGTCGAGCGGTACGACTTCGGCGTCCTCCAGGTGCACGCCTACCCGTACAGCGCCACCCGCTCGACCTTCATCGTCGAGGCGGCCGCGGACGCCTGGCACCGCGCCGGCTTCGATGCCTTCGCCGCACGGGAGTCGGCGCGCGGCGAGAGCGACCTGGCGAGCGTGCGGCGCTGTGCCGAGCTGCTCGCCGGGCACCTGGACGGCCACCGGCTGATCCCCAACGCCTCCCGCTGGATCCGCTTCACCACGGTCCGGAACGCGAGCTGGCGCCACCGCAACGTGGTCCTGCTCGGCGACGCCGCGCACTCCGCGCACTTCTCGATCGGCTCCGGCACCAAGCTCGCCCTGGAGGACGCCCTCGCCCTGGCCGCCGCGCTGAGCGAACAGCCCACCCTGGACGCGGCGTTGGCCGGGTACGAGGCCGAGCGGCGCCCGGTGGTGGAGTCCACCCAGCGCGCCGCGCAGGCCAGCCTGGAATGGTTCGAGACCATCGGGCGGCGCACCGGGCAGGGGATCGACCGGTTCGCCTTCAACCTGCTCACCCGCAGCCGGCGGGTCACCTACGGCAACCTGCGGGCCCGCGACCCCGCCTTCGTGGACGCCGTGGACACCGCCTTCGGCGGCTCGCCCGGGGTGCCGCCGATGTTCCGGCCGCTGAAACTGGGCGCGCTGGAACTGCGCAACCGCGTCGTGGTGCCCCCGCTCGCCACCTTCACCTCCCCCGACGCGCTGCCCAGCGGCTTCGACCGCGCCCAGCTGACCGGCCACGCGCTCGGCGGCGCGGGGCTGGTGATCGCCGGGATGACCGCGGTCAGCCCCGAGGGCCGGGCCACCGACCGCTGCCCGGGCCTGTGGGCGGACCACCAGGAGGCCGCCTGGCGCCGACTCGTCGACGCCGTACGGGCGGTGAGCGACACCCCGCTCGGCATCCAGCTGACCCACGCCGGCCGCCGGGGCGCGACCGCCGCCCCCGGACCGGACGGCGTCGGGCACCCGCTCGCCGAGGGCTGGCCGCTGATCGCCCCCTCGGCCCTCCCCTGGGACACCGGCAGCCCGGTGCCGCACGAGGCGAACGACATCCAACTGACCGCCGTCACCGCGGACTTCGCGGCCGCTGCCGAGCGGGCCGCCCGGGCCGGCTTCGACGTGCTGGAGCTCCAGTTCGGCCACGGCCACCTGCTCTCCTCCTTCCTCTCCCCGCTCACCAACCGCCGCACCGACCGCTACGGCGGTCCGCTCGCCCACCGGCTGCGGCTGCCACTGGAGGTGCTGACGGCGGTGCGCGCCGTCTGGCCGGCCGGGCGGCCGCTGCTGGTGCGGATCTCGGCTTGCGACTGGGCACCCGGCGGCACCACCGAGGAGGAGGCCGTGGCGATCGGCCGCGCGCTCGCCGGGGCCGGGGCGGACGCGCTGGACGTCTCCACCGGCGAGGTGGTGGCGCACCAGCGGCCGCCGTACGGGCGCGGCTACCAGACGCCGTTCGCCGAACTGGTCCGCACCGCCACCGGCCTGCCGACCATCGCGGTCGGCGCCATCTCCGGGTTCGACGACGCGGACTCCGTCCTGCTGGCCGGCCGGGCCGACCTGGTCGCGGTCGGCCGCGCCCACCTGTACGACCCGCTCTGGACGCTGCACGCCGCCGCCGAGCGGAACCACACCGGGCCGGGCGCCCGCTGGCCCGAACCCTGGCGGGCCGGCAGCCGGAAGCCGCCCGGGCCGAACGCCGACCGGGTCGCCCCGCGCCTGCACCTGCTGCGCGAGCCGCCCCCGCCCGTCCACCGCCGCTGGTCACCGGACCTTCCGTGAGCGGCCCCCGAGCCCCTCGAGATGCCGTCGCGTTCCCCACCGCAGCCCCCGAGGAGGGACGAGGAACCATGCCCGACCTGCCCCGCTTCACCGCCGCCGCCGTCCAGGCCGCCCCGGTCTACCTGGACCCGGCCGCCACCGTCGACAAGGCCGTCGCGCTGATCCACGAGGCGGCCGGGCACGGCGCCGAACTGGTGGTCTTCCCCGAGGTCTTCGTGCCCGGCTACCCGTACTGGAACTGGACGATGAACCCGGTGCAGGGCTCGCCCTGGTACGACCGGCTGTACCGGGCCGCCGTGGACGTCCCCGGCCCGTACGTCGACACCCTGCGGGCCGCGGCCCGGCAGGCCGGCGTGGTGCTGGTGATCGGGGTCAACGAACGCGGCCGGCCCGGCCTCGGACCGCTGTACAACACCCTGCTGATCATCGGCGCGGACGGCGAACTGCTCGGCGTGCACCGCAAGCTGGTGCCGACCTGGGCCGAGAAGCTGACCTGGGGGCAGGGCG
The DNA here is from genome assembly GCF_042789775.1 of Kitasatospora sp. NPDC056800. Taxonomy (NCBI): domain Bacteria; kingdom Bacillati; phylum Actinomycetota; class Actinomycetes; order Kitasatosporales; family Streptomycetaceae; genus Kitasatospora; species Kitasatospora sp. NPDC056800. The sequence goes on from NZ_JBHUAL010000097.1 coordinate 5,200, forward strand.
ACGGCAGCACCCTCACGGTGCACCCCACCGCCGTCGGCCCGCTCGGCGCGCTGGCCTGCGGCGAGAACACCAACCCGCTGGCCCGCTTCACGCTGCTGGCCCAGGGCGAACTCGTCCACGCCGCCTGCTACATCGCGCTGCCGGTGGGCCCCGAGGACTACGACATGGCGGACTCCATCGCCCTGCGCACCGCCGCGCACTGCTTCGAGGGCAAGGTGTTCTCGGTCGTCTCCTGCTCCACCGTCTCCCCCGAGATCGTGGACCTGATCGCCGGCGACGACCCGCGGCTCCGCAAGCAGCTCGCCCGCCCGCACAGCGCCCTGTCCGGGATCTTCGGCCCGGACGGCCGTGCCGTCACCGAACCGCTGGTGGACGAGGAGGGCATCGTCTACGCCGAGATCGACCTCGGCCGCTGCGTCCAGCCCCGGCAGATGCACGACATCGTCGGCCACTACAACCGCTTCGACGTCTTCCGGCTGCACGTGGACAACCGCCCGCTGCGGCCGCTGGTGTTCCCCGAGGAGGAGGCATGACCAGCCCCGAACGCACCCCCGGCCACGACGGTCACGACGGTCGCGGAAGCCACGACGGTCACGACGGTCACGACGACGACCGGATCGGCCGGGCCAGGGTCACCGACAGCCCGGAACTGCTCGCCTACTACGAGGAGTTGTCCAAGTACCAGGCCGGCGCCCTGTGGACGGTCGCTAACGAGATCGAGCCCTGGTACCCGCAGCCGAGGTCCGTCCCCGTGCTCTGGCGCTACGCCGACCTCCGCCCACTGGTGCACAAGGCCCTGCCCCTGGTGAAGGCCGACGACGCCGGGCGCCGGGTGGTGATGCTGGTGAACCCCGGCCGCCGCGAACTGAGCGCCGCCGTAGGCCTGTTGTACACCGGGCTGCAGATCATGGGCCCCGGCGAGGCGATGACGGCGCACCGCCACCAGGCCTCCGCGCTGCGCTTCGTCCACGAGGGCACCGGCGCCTGGACCGTCGTGGACGGGCAGAAGCTCAAGGTCGGCCCGCGCGACTTCGCGATCACCCCGAACAACACCTGGCACGAGCACGGCAACGAGGCCGACGACGCCCCGGTGATCTGGCAGGACGGCCTGGACATCCCGCTGGTCAACACCCTCGACGCCAACTTCTACGAGGTCCACCCGGAGCTGTACCAGCGGCCCGGGCCGGTCACCGACTCCTCGCTGCTCAGCTACGGCGGCAACCTGCTGCCGTACGGCGTCGAGAAGTGGACCCGCCCCTACTCGCCGCTGTTCGGCTGGCCCTGGGAGCCCAGCTACCACGCGCTCTGCCGACTCGCCCGCGCCACCGAGGGATCGCCCTTCGACGGCGTGGTCATGGAGTACACCAACCCCGTCACCGGCGGCCCGGTGATGCCGACCATGTCCGCCCACCTGCAACTGCTGCGACCGGGCCAGGCCACCCGCGCCCACCGGCACACCGGCTCGGTGGTGTACACCGCGGCCAAGGGGCGGGGCGTCTCGGTGATCGCCGGCCACCGCTTCGAGTGGCAGCGGGGGGACGTCTTCGTCGTCCCGTCCTGGGCCTGGCACGAGCACGCGAACCTCGACCAGGGCGAGGACGCCTGCCTGTTCTCCTTCAACGACTTCCCGGTGATGCACGCGCTCGGCCTCCACCGCGAAGAGGCCCACCCGGACGGGCAGCAGCCCACCACCACCGCCTGACCAGGAGCCCCACCGCCATGCACCTGTTGACCTTCCGAATCGCCGACCCCGCTGCCACCGCCGAAGCCGCAGCCGCCCCGCGCCTCGGCGCCCGGCTCGACGGCGACCGGGTCGCCGACCTGACCGCCCTGGCCACCGCCGCCGGTGCTCAACTCCCGCCCGACCTCCTCGGGTTGATCCGCGCCGGGGAACCGGCCCTGGCCGTCGTCCGCGAGCTGCTCGCCGGCTCCCCGGCCACCAGGCCGCTCGCCGAGGTCTCGCTGTGCGCGCCGCTGCGCCCCGGCAAGATCGTCGGCGTCGGCCTCAACTACGTGGAGCACGTGGCCGAGTCGCACCGCACCCTGGACACCGACCGTGAACTCCCCGACCGCCCGGTGCTGTTCGGCAAGCCCTCGACCGCCGTCACCGGCCCGGGCGGGCCCATCCCGCACAACGCCGACCTCACCAAGCAGCTCGACTGGGAGTGCGAACTCGCCGTGGTGATCGGCGCGCCCGCCTTCCGGGTGGCCGAGGCGGACGCGCTGCGGCACGTGTTCGGCTACAGCATCGTCAACGACATCAGCGCCCGCGACCAGCGCCGCTCCGGCCAGTGGTTCTTCTCCAAGGGCCAGGACGGCTACGCCCCCTTCGGCCCGGTCGTGGTGACCGCCGACGAGATCCCCGACCCGCAGCGGCTCGACCTCTCGCTGAAGGTCAACGGCGAGCCGCGGCAGGACTCCAACACCCGCCACATGCTGTTCGGCGTCGCCCGGCTGATCGCCGACATCTCCTCCGGCGTCACCCTGGAACCGGGCGACGTGATCGCCACCGGCTCCCCCTCGGGCGTCGGCGCCGGGATGGTGCCCCCGCAGTTCCTCCAGCCCGGCGACCTCGTCGAGGCCACCATCGAGCGGATCGGCACGCTCGCCAACCCCGTGGTCGACGCCCGCTGACCAGCCCCGACCGGAAAGGACCGTCCGCCCGATGACCACCTACCGGATCGGCCAGATCGTCCCGAGTTCCAACGTCACCATGGAGACCGAGGTCCCCGCCCTGCTGCGGGCCCGCGAGGCGGTCGCCCCCGAGCGGTTCACCTTCCACTCCAGCCGGATGCGGATGACCAGGGTCACCCCCGAGCAACTGCGCGCCATGGACGCCGAGTCCGACCGCTGCGCCGCCGAGCTCTCGGACGCCCGGGTGGACGTGCTCGGCTACGCCTGCCTGGTCGCGGTGATGGCCACCGGCCACGGCTACCACCGCGAGGCCGAGCGGCGGCTGCACCTGCGCACCATCCAGAACGGCGCCCCCGCGCCCGTGGTCACCAGCGCCGGCGCCCTGGTCGCCGGGCTGCACGAACTCGGGGCCGCCAAGGTCGCGATGGTCACCCCGTACCTGCGGCCGCTGGCCCGGACGGTGGTCGAGTACCTCGCCGCGGAGGGCATCGAGGTGCTCGACCACGCCGCCCTGGAGATCGCCGACAACCTCGACGTGGCCGCCCACGACCCGGCCCGGCTGCCCGCGATCGCCCGCGGTCTCGCCCACGCCGGGGCGGACGCCGTGGTGCTCTCGGCCTGCGTACAACTGCCCTCGCTGTCCGCCGTCGAGGAGGCCGAGCAGCAGCTCGGCAAGCCCGTGGTCTCGGCCGCCGTCTGCACCACCCACCAGCTGCTGCGGGCCCTCGGCCTGCCCGCCTTCGCCCCCGGGGCCGGGACCCTGCTCTCCGGCGCCTACGCGTAGCGGGCGGTAGCGGTACGCGCAGGAGGCGTCACCCGTAGCAGGTGTTCCGTGCGCTTCCCGCCGGATCGGCGCATCCGGCAAAGATCGGCAAGACCCTTCCGATGTCCCGCACCCTCGTTATGATCGCCACCAGTCGCCGGGGAGGAGGGCCCGCGCATGTCCGAGAACGCACCCCGGCCGAGCTCCCTGATCAACACCGTCTACGGCGAGTTCGTCCGCCGCCTCGGCGGCTGGATATCCATCGCCGACCTGATCGCCCTGCTGGCCGAGCTGGACGTCGACGGCCCGGCCGTCCGCTCGGCGACGTCCCGGCTGAAGAAGGCCGGCACCCTGCTCCAGGAGCGCCGCGGCGGAACCGGCTACCGGCTCGCCCCGGCGGTGGAACCGGTCTTCGAGGAGGGCGACCGGCGGATCTTCCACAGCCTGGAGCCCGCCGCACTCGCCGACGGCTGGGTGGTGGCGGTCTTCTCGGTGCCCGAGTCCGCCCGCGCCCACCGCCACCAGCTGCGCTCCCGGCTGAGCTGGCTCGGCTTCGGCAACGCCGCCCCGGGGGTCTGGCTGGCGCCCGCCCGGCTGCTGCCGGACGCCCGCCGGCTGCTGGACCGGCTCGGGCTGAGCGCCTACGTCCACCTGTTCCTCTCCGCCGAGTACGCCGGCTTCGCCGATCTCCGGACGGCGGTGGCGAGTTGGTGGGACCTCCCGGCGATCGAGGCGCAGTACGCGGCCTTCGCCGACGCCTGGCACCCGATCGCCGAGGAGCGGCGCGACCGGTCGCCGGTCGACCCGGCCGAGGCGTTCCGCGCCTACGTGCCGATGCTCACCCAGTGGCGCCGCCTGCCGTACCTGGACCCGGGGCTGCCCGCGCAGCTGCTGCCCGCCGACTGGAACGCGGTGCCGGCCCGCGCGGTGTTCACCGAGTTGCACGGACTGCTCGCCGAGCCCAGTCTTCGGTACGTCGAGAAGGTCACCGGGCTGTCCCGCCCCCCGGTGCGTCCGGCGATCCAGGAGCCGCAATGACCGACCCCGCCCCCGTCCCCGCCGACCTGCTGATCCGGGCCGCCGCCGTGCACACCCTGGTGCCCGGCGAGCCGCCCCGCCGGGCGGTCGCCGTCACCGGCGGCCGGATCACCGCTCTGTCCCCCGCGCCCGACGGCCTGGACGCCCTGGTCGGCCCGGCCACCGAGGTGGTGGACGCCCCGGGCTCGACGGTGCTGCCCGCCTTCGACGACACCCACACCCATCTGGTCATGGCCGGGCACAGCGTCCACGGCGTGCCCGTCCACCGGGCCCACGATCTGGCCGGGTTCCTCGCCCTGATCCGCGAGCGCGCCGCCCGCACCCCCGCCGGGGAGTGGATCCAGACCACGGTCAACTGGCAGGAGGTACTGCTGGCCGAGCAACGGATGCCCACCACCGGGGAGTTGGACGCGGCCACCGCGGCCCACCCGGTGCTGGTGCGCCGCGGCGCGTACAACATGGTGCTCAACTCGGCCGCGCTGCGGCTGGCCGGGATCACCGAGGCCACCGAGGCACCGCCCGGCGGTGTGATCGAGCGCGACCGGCACGGACGGCTCACCGGCCGGCTGGTCGACCGGGCGGTCGAACCGGTCGAGCGGGTGCTGCCGCGCCCCACCCTCGCGGAGCGGATCGAGGGCCTGCGCGCCGCCTCCGCCGACTTCGCCGCCACCGGCATCGGCACCGTCCGCGACTGCCTGGTGCCGGTCGAGGACCTGGAGGTGCTGGACGCCGCGCGGGCCGGGGGCGCCCTGGCCGTCCGGGTCCGGGCGCTGGTCTCCGGCTTCGCCGCCCGCACGCCGGAGCAGGTGGACGCGCTGCTGGAGCGGATGGACGCCTGGCGCTCCGCCGGCCGGGACGACGGCCGACTGAGTCTGTGGGGCGTCAAGTTCGGCATCGACGGCGGCTTCGAGGCGGGCGCCGTGGAGGAGCCCTACCGGGGGCAGCCGTGCTACCACGGCCGGCTGCTCTGGGAGCCGGCCGAGCTGCTCGCGGCGGTGGACCGGGTGGTCGGGCGGGGCTGGCGGGTCGGCGTGCACGCCTGGGGCGACCGCGGGCTGCGGGTGCTGCTGGACGTCTTCGAGCAGGTGGCCGCGCGCCGCCCCGGCCTGCCGCCCGGCACCCTGGTGGTCGAGCACGGCGGCCTGGCCCGCCCCGGACAGCGGGCCCGGGCGATCGCCCTCGGCATCCCGGTGACGGTCCAGCACCCGCTGCTGCACGACGGCGCGCCCACCCAGCAGCGGGCCTGGGGCGAGGAGCGCACCGCCGCGCTCTTCCCGCTGCGCGAGTGGCTGGACGAGGGCGCGCTGATCACCGGGGGCTCGGACTTCCCGGTCGGCCCGTACGGCGCGATGGTGTCGGTCTGGGGCATGACCACCCGGGGCACCACGGCCGGGGTGGTCGGCCCGGAGCACGCGATCGGCCGGGCCGAGGCGGTCGCCCTGCACACCGTGAACGCGGCCCGGCTGACCGGCGAGAGCGCGGTGCGCGGCAGCCTGCGGCCGGGGGCGTTCGCCGACCTCACGGTGTGGCCGGTCGATCCGCTGGACTGCCCGGTGGACGCGCTGCGCGACCTTCGCCCCACCCGTACGGTGGTCGACGGCCGCACCACGCACCGGAGTTGACGAACCGTCAGGCCGCCGCGAGCTCCCGCAGGTCGATGCCGCGGTGCAGCGCGCGCAGGTCCTCGTGCAGCGTGGACGGCGGAACGGCGAGCACCCCGCAGCGGGCCCGGGCCAGGCACTGCCGGGTGACCGAGCGGCGCGTCAGCCCGCGCAGCCTGACCCGCAGGCCGCCCTGCTCGCCGGTGCTGACCACCAGCAGGTCGCCCGGACGGTCGGCGAGCCCGGTCAGCACCGTGGCGGCATCGCCGCGCACGACCAGCGGCCGCACCGGCACGCCGATCGGCAGACCGCCGAAGGCCTGCTCCAGCGCGCCCGCCATCCGCGCCTCGGCGAGTTCCTGCCAGGCGCGCAGCAGCGGCGGGCACGGCCGGGCCCGGTAGTTGCGCTCGCCGCCGACCGGCGTCCAGGCCAGCACCGGCACCAGCACCGCCTGCCGGACCCGGGCCTCCTCGGCCGCCCGGTGCAGGGCGGTCAGGCTGTGCAGGGAACCGCTGACTCCGACGATGACGCGGGCGCCGTCCGACATGATCCTTCGCTTTCCGATGTCAAAACTCTTTAATGTCTGCGATTAGGTTGCCACATTCCCGATTTGGCCTGCAAATCGAAGGCATTAACTGAATATCACCGTGCATCGCTCGGCATACCCATGCCCTGGGCGCAATATTCGAGCATCTGTTCGAACAAGGGCGTACGCTGACCCCATGCACGGCACCGTCCACCTCCAGCCCTCGCTGTTCGACGACACCGACCGCGGCGGCGTCCGCCTCGGCCCGCTCGACGGCCTGCGACGGCAGCCGCTCGGCGACGGCGCCTGGCTGGACCTGCTCCCGGGCTGGCTGCACGGGGCCGACGAGCTGTTCGAACAGCTGGCCGCCACCGTGCCCTGGCGCGCCGAACGCCGCGAGATGTACGAGCGGACGGTCGACGTCCCGCGCCTGCTGGCCTCCTACCCGGCGCACGCCGAACCGCCGCACCCGGTGCTCGGCCTGGCCCGGGCCGCCCTGAGCGACCACTACGCCCGGGAGCTGGGCGAGCCGTTCCGCACCCTCGGACTCTGCTACTACCGGGACGGCCGGGACAGCGTGGCCTGGCACGGCGACCGGATCGGGCGCGGCGCCCGCGAGGACACCATGGTGGCGATCCTCTCCGTCGGCGAGCCGCGCACACTGGCGCTGCGGTCCCGGTCCGGCGGCACGACCGTCGTCCGCCACCCGCTCGGCCACGGGGACCTGGTGGTGATGGGCGGCTCCTGCCAGCGCACCTGGGAGCACGCGATCCCCAAGACGGCCCGCCCGGTGGGCCCGCGGATCAGCGTCCAGTTCCGGCCGCACGGGGTGTCCTAGGCATCGTCGTCGGGGACGCCCGCTTGCCGCACACCCGCCGGGCGCGGAGGCTGGCGGGTGGGGCCGTTGCTCCGGGCACCGGACGCCGGGCGCCGGACACCGGGCCCGCCAGGAGGACCGCATGCCGAAGCCGGGCAACTACCACCCCGGGGTCCCGTGCTGGGTCGTGCTCACCACACCGGACACCGCACGGGCGCAGGCCTTCTACGGCGCGCTGTTCGACTGGGAGTTCGTCCCGACCGGCCCCGCCGAGGCGGTGGCCACCCGGTACGGCGCCCAGGTCGCGGCCGTCGAACGGGCCCGGCCGAGCGACCCGCCCGCCTGGACCACCTTCCTCGCCTGCCCCGACCCGCTGCGCACCGCCGCCGCCGTCCGGGCCGCCGGCGGCCGCCTCGCCCGCGAACCGTACGAGGTGCCCGAGCAGGGCCGCGCCGCGCTCGCCGTCGACCCGCTCGGCGCCCGCTTCGGGCTCTGGCGGGCCGGCACCATAGACGGCGCCGGACTGGTCGACGAACCGGGCGCGTTCGCCTGGAACGCGCACCTCTCCCCCGACCCCGACGCCGCGCGGGCCTTCTACCGCCGGGTCGTCGGCTACAGCTACGACCGGCCGCGGGCGGGCCACACCCTCGCCCGGGTCGCCGGTCGGCCCGCGTGCAGCATCGGCCCCTCCGACCCCTCCAGCCCCTCCGGCCCGGGCGCCGGTTCGGAGGGAGGCGCACGCTGGCTGGTCCACTTCGCGACCGAGGACACCGACCGCGCGGCCGACCGGCTGCGCGCCCTCGGCGGCACCGTCGTCACCGATCCGGTGCCGGGGCCGTTCGGCCGCACCGCGCTGGTCCGGGACGACGCCGGCGCGGAGTTCGTGCTGGTCGCCGTCCCCGCCCGCGACTCCGCGGCCGCGGCCTGAGCCCGGGCCGCCGACGCTCCCACCCCTCACCCGGGGAGCCGGCGAGGCCGCTGCCGTCCCGTCAACTTGCCTCTGCGGCAAGAAGATTCAGTACGACCCCACCGCCCGAGGGCGGCCGGACCCGCCGACCCGGCTGTCCGTTGCGCCCGCTACCGTGCTGATATGAGTTCCTTCCTGCGCGCGTACCTGGTCGACCCCGCGGAGCTCCGTGCCCGCGTCGGCAGCGGCGACGACGGAGCGGTCGACGAGGCCCTCGCGTACTTCGGCCCGTCCCTGGACAGGTCCGACGAGCACTTCGCCGACGAGATCGCGCAGGGCGCCCCGACCGCCCTGGAGGCGCTGCGCGCCGTGGTGCACGGCGGGCCCTTCTCCGGGAACGAGGACCACGCCTTCCAGTACGGCTACGCGTACCGGCGGCTGTGCTGGCTGGTCGGACAGCCCCTGGAGGTCGACTCCTTCGGCCCGTTCCGGGGCAACTGGCTGGAGGTGGTCGACGACGGTCTGAAGGCGTACGGGATCACCGCCGTCTCGGTCGCGGACTTCCAGTACGGCGGCGGCCTTCCCACCGGACTGCCCTTCTGCGCGGTGCCGTCCTGCGGCACCTGGTCGGCCGGGGACTGCGGGCAGGCGCTGGACCGGTTCGACCGGGCAGGGCGCGAGGGCCGCGCCCCGGTGCCGGAGCGCGAGGTGGCCGAGGCCGTCGCGGAGGTCGTCGGCTGGCTGCGGATCGCACGGAGCCGGAAGGGCACCGACATCGTCGGCTTCGTCTCCTGAGCCGGTGTCGGCGCCCACGCCCGGAGCGACCGCGGGGCCGCACGGCAACGGGAGTCCCGCACGACGACGGGACTCCCGGCCGCTCCGCACGCGCGGGCGATCAGTCCTTCACCGCACCGGCCAACCCGGAGACCAGCTTGCGCTGCACCGCGATGAAGAAGATCAGCACCGGCACGGTCATCAGCGTGGACGCCGCCATGATGCCGCCCCAGTCGTTCTCGTCCGGCTTGAAGAAGACCAGCAGCGCCGAGGGCAGCGTCTGGTTCTGGGTGGCGCTGATGATGAAGGTCTTGGCGAAGACGAAGTCGTTCCACGCCGCGATGAAGGAGAACACGCTGGTCGCGGCGAGGCCCGGGGCCACCAGCGGCAGCAGGATCCGCCACAGGATGCGGGTCCGGCCGGCCCCGTCGATCTGCGCCGCCTCCTCGATCGAGACCGGGACGGCCGCGACGAAGCCGCGCATCATCCAGATCCCGAACGGCAGCGAGAACGCCAGCTGCACCAGGACCAGCGAGGCCAGGGTGTTCAGCCCGATGCCCGGGGCGAACCGTCCGGCGTCGCGGAACATGAAGAACAGCGGGATGGTCAGCGCCTCGACCGGGATCATCTGGGCGATCAGGAACATCACCATGATGGTGGTGCGGAACTTGAACCGGAACCTGGTCACGGCCACCGCCGCCAGGAAGACCACGATCGCCGACAGCACCACCACCGACAGCGCGACCACCAGGCTGTTCCCGAAGTAGCGGGCGAAGCCGTCCACGCTGAGCACCTGACGGAAGCTCTCCAGCGTGGGGTGGGCGGTCCACGGCCTGGGGTCGAGCGACTGGATCTCGCCCTTGGGCTTGAAGGCCGAGAGCACCATCCAGAAGATCGGGAAGGCGGTGACCACGGCCAGCACGATCGCGCCGCTGTTGGCGGCCAGCCGCCACCGGCCGCGGGTGTTCCGACCACGGGTGTTCCGGGGGCCGCCGGTGTTCCGGGCCGGCTTCACGGCCGGGGAGTTCGCCGGGGAGTTCGCCGGGCTCACAGTTCGTTCCCCGTCCGTCGCAGGGTGCGGATGTACAGGACCGTCGGGATCACCAGGATCAGCAGCATGATCACGCCGATCGCCGCGCCCAGCCCGTACTGCGAGGAGGCGAACGCCTTCTGGTACGCGTACACGTTGAGCACGAGGTTCTGGCCGGCGATGCCGCCGCCCTCGGTCATCACATAGATCTGGGTGAAGACCTTGAAGTCCCAGATCACCGACTGGATCACCACGATGGTCAGGATCGGGCGCAGCATCGGTGCGGTGATCCGGCGGAAGGTGGTCCAGGTGTTGGCGCCGTCCAGCGCGGCCGCCTCCATGATCTCCTCCGGGATGGCCCGGATGCCCGCGTAGAGGGTGACCATCACGAACGGGTAGGAGTGCCACACCACCACGGCGCCGACGATCAGGAACGCCGTCCACTTGTCGTAGAACCAGTTGAACTCGTGGAAGCCGGAGAGTCCGAGCCCCTCCAGGGTGTGGTTGACCAGGCCAAGGTTGGTGTCGAACAGGAAGCTCCACACCGTCGAACCGGTCATCGCCGGCGCCGCCCAGGCGGCCATCGCCGCGGTGGTCAGCACCAGCCGGGGCCACCGGCCGACCTTGGTGAGCAGCACCGCGAGGGTGGCGCCGACGGCCAGGGTGGCGACCACGCAGAACGCCGCGAAGCCGATGGTCTGGAACAGCACCGTCCAGAACTGCTCGTCCTCGAGGATCTTCGAGTAGTTGCCGAAGCCGACGAAGGAGGTCGGGGCGCCGCCCGAGGCCTGGGCCTGCCCGAAGTCCAGTACGGACAGCAGGCCGAGCTGGTAGATCGGGTAGGCGACCAGCGGGATCAGGATGACCGCGGCCGGCAGGAGCAGCAGCAGCGGGGGCCGCCGGCGCCGGCCGCCCGGGGGTGCGGCCGGCGCCCTTCCCCCACGGCGCCTCTGCGGGGAAGGCGGCGCCGGGGCGGTCGAGGTGGATACGGACACGTGCGGGACCTGCTCTCTGAGACGAACCGGGAGGGGGGCCGTCCGTACGCGGCCGGGGGCCGGCGGTGCGGCGCCGGTGGCTCGGTGCCGGCGGCGGTGACTCGGTACCGGCAGCGGCGCCGGTGACTCGCCGCCGGCGGCGGTGACGGTGGCGGTGGCTCACATGCCGGCGGCGGCGGTCGTGGCGCGCCCCCGCCGCCGGCGGTCGGCCGTCAGTGCGCGGCGAAGGCCGAGGAGACCTGCGCGGCCGCGTCGCCCGAGGCCTTGGCCACGTCCGCCTTACCGGTGACGACCTGCTGGAGCATCGTCGGGATCACCGCCTGGGCGTCGATCTGCGCCCACGCCTGGTCGAGCGGGACGAACCTGGTGCCGGCCGCGATGGTGTCGGTGAAGGGCTTCAGGAACGCGTCCTTCGCCGCGACCTTGCCGCTGACGGACTTGAGCGTCGGCAGGTTGCCCATCGCGTCGTACATCTGCTCCTGGTACGCGGGGCTCGCCAGCAGCTCGGCGAACTCGACGGCCAGCGTGCGGTGCTTGGCCGCCTTCATCACGCCCAGGTTGTTGCCGCCGGCGAAGGCCGGGGCGATCGAGCCGGGCTTCTCGCCGGGCAGCGGGACCACGCCGTACTTGCCCTTGACCGCGCCCGCGTCCACCTTGCCGCGGTTGGAGTTGAGCAGCACCGCCATCGCCGACTTGCCGGCCGCGAACAGGTCGACGGTCTTGCCGCCGGTCAGGTCCGCGCACTGCTGGGCGGGGCAGCCGTCCGCGCCGAAGAGGTCGGTGTAGCGCTTGATCCCGGCCTGCGAGGCGGGCGAGTTGATCGCCGCCTTGAACGCGGCGCCGTCCTTGGTGGCGATGTCGCCGCCCGCGTCCCAGACGAAGGGCAGCGCGGCGAAGGTGTACTTGCCGCCGACGGCGATGCCGAAGGTGTCCGGGTGGGCGGCGTGGATCTTCTGGTTGGCGGCGACCAGTTCGGCGTACGAGGTCGGCGGGGTGAGGCCGGCCTCGGTGAACAGGTCGGTGCGGTAGTACAGCGCGCGCACGCCGACCCACCAGGGCAGGCCGTAGGTCTTGCCGTCCACCACGGCGGTCTTGGCGATCGCCGGGTCGAGGTCGCCCTTGTCCTGCCACGTGTCCAGCTCGGTGGTGATGTCGGCGAGGCCGCCGGCGGCGACGTAGCCGGGCAGGTCGGTGTTGCCGAACTCGACCAGGTCGGGGGCGCTGTTCGGGTCGTTGAACGCGCCCTTCATCTTGGCCGCGCGGGCCGAGGCGTCGGTGTCGATGTAGCTGACGTTGACGGTGACGCCCTGGTGGGAGGCCTGGAAGTCGGTCACGGCCTTGGCGATCACGGCCTCCTTGGCCGCGTTGCCCGCCTCGTTGTACAGCCAGACCTGCAGCGTGCCGGTCCGGTCGTCGGCGGCCTTGTCGCTCGCCGGCGAGGCGGTGCCGGGGGCACAGGCGGTGGCGGCCAGGCAGCCGGCGGCGAGCACGACGGCTGCGGCGGTCCGTCCGATGAGTCGCATGGTGGAGACCTCCCCTCCCGACAGCTGCCGCCGAGACGTCCGCCGCGGGGACGGGCACGTCGAAGCAGGCCCTGACCGGGGCCGATGGTGGGTGAAGTGGTGGGGGTACGGCAGGGCGCAGCGCTCGGGTGGGGCGACGTCGCCTGCTCGATGGCAGGGACGTTAGGCGGGGGCGATCGGCGCCAACAAGAGGGAGTTGGGGAAAGTTTTGCACTGCACAACGTTGTATCGAAGATGAGGCGATCCCGTCACGACCGGGTACGTTCTGACAACCGCCGCCGACCTGCGGGGGAACACCGGCAGAACGACACAGGGAACGGACCCATGACGGAGACGGCGCCCAAGAAACCCGCGACCGAACGCAACCAGTCCTCCTCGCTGCGCCGCGCGCTCGCCGTCCTCGGCTACGTCCGCGACCACGGCGACGGGCGTGGCGTGCCGCTCGCCCAGCTCGCCGACGGGCTCGGCCTGAACAAGAGCACCGTGCTGCGACTGGCCGGCCCCCTGCTGGACGAGCACCTCCTCGACCGGGACCGCGAGACCGGCTGGTTCCGGCTCGGCCACGGCTCCCTGCGGCTCGGCCAGGCCTACCTGACCACCCTCGACCTGCGCAGCGTCGCCGCCGAACACCTGCGCCGGCTCCAGCGCGAGGCGGGCGAGACCGTCCACCTGACCGTCTGGCAGGCCCCCGGGATCGTCTACCTGGACAAGGTCGAGGACGAGACCAACGTCCGGATGGCCTCCCGGGTCGGCAGCCGGGCCCCCGCCTACTGCACCGCCACCGGAAAGGCGATCCTCGCCTGGCTGCCCGAGGAGGCCGTCGCCGAGGTGGTCGCGGCCGGACTGCGCCCGGTGACCGCCTGGACCATCGCCGACGAGCCCCGGCTCCGCGCCGACCTCGCCCGCATCCGCGCCCGCGGCTACTCGATCGACGATCGCGAGAACGAGCCCGAGGTCCGCTGCGTCGCCGCCCCGATCTTCGACCACACCGGCGAGGTGACCGCCGCCCTGTCCGTCTCCGGCCTCACCTCACGGATGACCGCCGCCCGGGTCCGCGCCCTCGGCCCGGTGGTCGCCCAGGTCGGCCTGCGGATCTCCCGCGAGCTGGGCTCCGACCGCCAGCCGTCCTGAGAACGCCTCGCCCCGAGAACGCCCCGTCCTGAACGGTCGTCCGGCGGTCGCCCTGTTCCCGGAAACGCGGACAGGGCCCGGCGCCGAACGAACGGCACCGGACCCTGTCCGACTCTGGAGCGCCAGGCCCGGGTCGCACGGACTCTTCCTACTGAAAGTAGGACGTGCTCTGGTAGCACCACTGACGCCTGACGAGGAATCCCTCCCTCGCGACGAGAAGTACAGTACCAGCTCCGTGATCATCCACCGAACCGGAGGGGAACCCCGCATGACGAGCGCTCGACCCGAGGCCGGTCCGCCTGCCGCCCCGACTGCCGCTCCGTACGCGGAAGGGCGGCTGATGGACGTCCACCTCCCGGCCGCCGGCACCGCCGGACCGGCTCCCGTCGTCCTGCTCTGGCACGGCAACGGCCCGAACGAGCGCGACGTGCTGCGGCCGCTGGCCCGGGAGGCCGCCGGGCTGGGGCTGCTGGTGCTCGTCCCGGACTGGAGCTCCGAGCAGCCGGACCGCGGCGGCGCCGAACTGCTCGCCTCGCTGGCCCAGGCCCGCCGGATCGCCGCCGAGCACGGCGGGGACCCGGCCCGCTTCGTGCTGGCCGGCTGGTCGATGGGCGGCCGCGAGGCGATAGCCGTGGCCACCCACCCGGACACCCCCGCCGAGCTACGGCCCGTCGCCGCCGTCGGCATCGCCTCGCACTACTCGACCACGGCCGTCACCACCGGCGAGGCCCCGCTCGACCACCTGGCCGCCGGCCCGTCCCCCGTCCCGCTCTGGCTGGTCCACGGCACGGCGGACGGGATCGTGGACATCGAGCACACCCGGCGGTTGAGCGCTGCTCTGACAAAGCAGCGCTCGGCGGTACGGACCCTCGAACTGCCCACCGACCACGCCGGCGTGGTGATGACCGCCTACCACCCCGAGGCCGGCCGCTGCCTCCCGGCCACCGACGCCGACACCCTGGCCGCCGGCCGGCGGACCGCCGCCGTCCTCGCCGAGGCGGCCGGGCCGGCCTGACCTCAGTTCCCCGCCGCCGGCTCCCGCAGCCCGCCACCGCGCTCCAGGGCCTCCAGCTCGCGCTGCAGCGGCGGACGCGGGACGGCCAGGACCGGGCAGGCGGCATGCCGGACGCAGTAGGCGGTGACCGAGGGGTGCACCAGTCGGGCGAGGCGGCCGCGCTCCCGTCCGGCGCCGAGGACGAGCAGGTCACCGGGCCGGTCCGCGCACCGCACCAGCGTGTGGCCGGTGTCGCCGCGGACGGCCTGGCAACGCAGCCGGACACCCGCGTGGCGTCCGGCGAAGGCCTCGTCGAGGGCCTGCCGCAGCCGGGCCACGGCGGCGTCGCGGCCGGCCTCGATCACCGGCGGGCACGGGGTGCGGCGGTAGCCGAGTTCGTCGCCGGGCGGGGTCCAGCAGAGCACCGCGAGCACCTCGACGTCCGAGCGACGGGCCTCGGCCACCGCGCGGTGCAGTGCGGCGAGGCTGCCCAACGAGCCACTGATGCCGACCACGATCCGGCCCCCGTCCGCACCACTGTCCGTCATGGCCCGCCCTGCCTCTCCGTCCGCCCGCGCGCCCGGGTGCCCTCGCACCGAGCCGGACCGGACCGCGCCGATTCCACCCCAGCAAAGCGGCCCGCGCCCGTACGGCCACGGGCCGTTGACGCGGCCCTGACGCGGAGCCCGTCCTTCCGTACGCGTCCCTGATGCGGCACGGGCGGAAGCAGGCTCGGGCTTGCGGCGGGCTCGGGCTTGCGGCGGGCTCGGACTCAGGAGGGCTCGGACTCAGGAGGGCTCAGGCTCAGGAGAGCTCCGGCTGCTCCGCCTCCCAGAGGTCCGCGAACATCCGGTCCAGGTGCTCCTCCCCGATCGGCGGGACCGGCAGCGGGTGGGTGGCCTGGGCGCGGAAGCCGTCGAGCAGCAGGGCGAGGTAGCGGCGCCAGAGGTCGGGGCGCAGCTCGGTGGCGGCCGGCAGGGCGCGGCAGAGCGGGCCGAGCAGGAAGAGCAGGTCCATGGTGACGACGTCGCGGCGCATGGTGCCCTGCTCCTGGGCGCGGGCGATCAGGGCGCCGACGGTGGTGGCGTGCCCGCGGCTGATCTCGATCATCCCGGGGATGGTCGGGATGGCCTGGGTGACCAGGTCGTTGATGCCCCGGTCGGCGGCGACCAGTTCGAAGATCCGCCCGAAGTACCGTTCGAGGCCGGTCCAGGCGTCCGCGTCGGCGAGCGCCTCCTCGCCCGCGGCGGCCAGGCCGCCCCCGGCGTCCGCGAACACCTCGCCGATCAGCGCCTCGCGGGTCGGGAAGTGCCGGTAGAGGGTGGCGTTGCCGACGCCCGCCTCCTTGGCGATCTGGTCCAGCGGCACGTCCAGGCCGTGCCGGGAGAACATGTCGCGGGCGGCGGCGAGCAGGAGGTCGCGGTTGCGCTGCGCGTCACGCCGGAGCCGCCCCGGGGGGTTCGCGCTGCTCGGTGGTGCCATGTCCCCGACCCTAGCAAGCGGCGGGCGGATCCACCCCGTCCCGCCTCCGCCCCCGTCGGCCCGCTCAACTACCCTGTGGGGTTCGCGAGATGGACGGTACGCGGGCGTAGCACGGCACGCCGGCGCGAAGGGGGGGCAGGACGATGGCCACGGTGACGGAACTGCGGTACTACCCGGTGAAGGGCTGCGCGGGGGTGGCGGCCGCGCAGGCGGAGCTCACCCGGGCCGGGCTGGCCCACGACCGGGCGTTCATGGTGGTGGACGAGGAGGGCGTGTTCCGCTCCCAGCGCCGGGACCCGGTGCTGGCCACCGTCCGCCCGACGGTGGCGGAGGACGGCCGTTCGCTGACCCTGGCCGCCCCGGGGACGGAGCCGGTGTCGGTCCCGGTGGACACCGGGGGCCCGCGCCGCGAGGTGCGGCTGTTCGGTGCGCCGTTCTTCGGCATCGACCAGGGCGAGGAGGCCGCCGACTGGCTCTCCGGGGTGCTGGACGCGCGAAGCCGACTGGTCCGGGTGCCGCCGGAGCACGACCGGGTGACCGACGGGCTGGTCCCGGGCACCTCGGGCTACGCGGACAGCTGCGCCGTGCACCTGGTGTCGCACTCCTCGCTGGAGTACTTCAACGAGCTCTCCGGCACTCCGCCGCTGCCGATGGACCGGTTCCGCCCGAACGTGGTGGTGGACGGCTGGTCCGAACCGCACACCGAGGACCTGGCCCGCCGGATCGAGGTGGGCGGGGCCGAACTGGGCTACGCCAAGCTCGCGATCCGCTGCGCGGTGACGATGGTGGACCAGTCCCACGGCACCAAGGCGGGCCCGGAGCCGCTGCGCACGCTGGCCCGGTACCGCCGGGCGGCGGCGGGCGGGGTGGCGTTCGGCAGCAAGTTCGCGGTGCTGCGGCCCGGCACGCTGCGGGTGGGGGACGAGCTGGCGGTGGGCGCCTGGGGGCCGTCCGAGCTCTGAGCCCGGGGGCGGCCGTAGCGACTACGGCTACGGTTACGGCCGCACGGCGGTGACCTCGGCGGGGAAGCCAGCCGAGGCCACCGTCGTGTCGGAGCGTCCGGGGACGGCCCCGGGGTGATCAGCGGACGGTCAGCAGGTCTGGTCGATCAGCGAGAACGTGGCGTAGTGGTCGCCGGTGTAGTAGTCCTCCTGGCTGGCCTGCCCGGTCACGATCCGGCGGGCGCCGCGGGTCGGGGAGCCCGGGGTGATGACGGTGTACTCGTGGTAGTAGCCGTAGGACTCGCTGGGCAGGACGCCCTCCCGGTTCTGGAAGACCACCCCGTCCTGGGAGTAGGGGAACGGTCCGCCGGAGGCGATCAGGTTGAGGGTGTCGGTGGCCTGCGACGGGAGGGCGGAGAGGCAGACCGAGCCGCTCACGTCGGCGTGCGCCTCGGTGGCGACGGCGACCGGGGCGAGGGTCATCAGGGCGACGGCGGTGACGGCGGCGGCGCGGGTCTTCCACGCGCGTAGAGTGCGAGTCATGTCCACCAGTCTGACGAGACACCGTCAGCTCCGGAAGCCCTCAGAAAAACTATTAACCAGCGAGTAACTACCCTTTACCTACGAGGACTTGAGCCGTACGCCGAGCCCCGCGCCCCTCCCCCGGAGCCGTCCGCGAAACGCCCACGAACCGCCCGTCCGGCGCAAGGGTCGACCGCCATCGAACTCATGTCGGAGCTGTCCCGACCGGACCGTGCCGCATAGAGTGCCGCCTAGCCGGACGGATCACGGCGGGGCCGGGACGACCGCCGGAACGACCGCCGGAGCGATCACCGGAACGATCACCGGAACGACTCTGACGGGGTGGGCATGGGTACGGGCTCGGGCACGGCACTGACGGCCCACCAGCTGATCGGCCTGCTGGTCGATCCGGGCGGCTTCCGCGGCTGGGACGAGCCACCGGCCGTCGACCGGCCCGACCCCGACTACCGCGCCTCCCTCGACCGCGCCCGCGAGCGCACCGGCCTGGACGAGGCCGTCCTCACCGGCGTCGGCTCGATCGACGGCCGGCCGGTCGCCCTCATCGCCTCCGAGTTCGGCTTCCTCGGCGGCTCGATCGGCGTCGCCACCGCCGAGCGGATCACCCGCGCCGTCGAGCGCGCCACCGCCGAGCGGCTGCCGCTGCTCGCCCTGCCCGTCTCCGGCGGGACGCGGATGCAGGAGGGGTCGGCGGCCTTCCTCTGCATGCTGCGGATCACCGCCGCCGTCCAGGCGCACCGCGCCGCCGGCCTCCCCTACCTCACCTACCTGCGCAACCCCACCATGGGCGGGGTCTTCGCCTCCTGGGGCACGCTCGGACAGCTGGTCCTCGCCGAGCCCGGCGCCCGGCTCGGCTTCCTCGGCCCACGCGTGTACGAGGAGCTGCGCGGCGTGGAACTGCCGCCGGACGTCCAGCGGGCCGAGACCCTCGCCGGCCAGGGACTGGTGGACGCCGTCGTACCGCCGCAGGAGCTGCGCGAGCTGCT
This sequence comes from Kitasatospora sp. NPDC056800, assembly GCF_042789775.1. NCBI lineage: Bacteria > Bacillati > Actinomycetota > Actinomycetes > Kitasatosporales > Streptomycetaceae > Kitasatospora > Kitasatospora sp. NPDC056800. Next base: position 23,882 of record NZ_JBHUAL010000097.1, read on the forward strand.
CCGCCGCACCCTCGCCGTCCTCGCCGCCGCACCGCCGTCCCCTCCTACGGACCCCACCGCCTCTCCGACCCCCGCGCCCGTCCGCACTCATGGGCACCCCGACGCCTGGGACTCCGTCCTCCGCACCCGGCGCCCCGACCGCCCCGGCACCCGCGAGCTGCTGCGGCACACCGCCGAGGAGCTGGTACTGCTGGACGCCCCCGGCGGGCGCGGCGGCGCACTGGTCCGGGCGCTGGCCCTGCTCGGCGGCCGGCCCGTCCTGGTCGTCGGCCAGCAGCGGCAGACCCCCGAGCACGAACGCCCCTTCACCGCCGCCGACCTGCGGGCCGTACGGCGCACCGCGCGCCTGGCCGAGCAGCTCGGACTGCCGCTCGTCACCGTGGTGGACACGGCCGGCGCCGAGCTGTCCGCCCAGGCCGAGCTGGACGGCATCGCGGTGGAGATCGCCCACTGCCTGACCACCCTGCTCGCGCTGCGCACCCCCGTCCTGGCCGTGCTGCTCGGCCAGGGGTCGGGCGGCGGGGCGCTCGCACTGCTCCCGGCGGACCGGGTGATCGCCGCCGAGCACGCCTGGCTGGCGCCGCTGCCGCCGGAGGGCGCCTCGGCGATCGTCCACCGGGACGGCGCGCACGCCGCCGAGCTGGCCCGCGCCCAGGGGATCGGGGCGCACCGGCTGGCCGAGGTCGGGCTGGTCGACGAGGTGGTCCCGGAGCTGCCCGACGCCGCCGAGGAGCCGGCGGCCTTCTGCGCCCGGCTCGGGCACGCGGTCGGCGCGGCGCTCGGCGCTCTGTCGGCGACCACCGAAGCGGACCGGCTCGCGGCCCGGGCCGTCCGGCACCGACGGCTGGGCGACCTCCGTTAGGACCCGCCTCCCACCTCCTGCCGCTCGGCGCGGCGGTGTCGCGCCGATCCCGCCGCTCGGGTGTCGCGCCGCTCCCGCCGCTCGGGTGTGGCGCCGGTCTCAGCGCGGGGTTGATCGTCTGTACCCACCGTGCTTCGACCGGGCCGGCGAGTGACGCCCGCCGAGCCCCGCACGGTGAGTGCGCTCACACGTGATCAACACCCACGACGGGCGGTAGTAGACACCCCCGGAACGCCCGCGCCACCCCGGCACCCCCCGCGTTCGCGCTGCTCACCGCCGCTCCGCACGCTCCGCGCGACCGCCCCTTCGAATCCACGGCGGCCCCTTCCGTACGACCGTGGGTCGTACCGAGGGGGTCTTGGCGGGGGCCGATGCCGTCTGCCAACAATGGCTCAGTCGTCAGCCGCACCGGCACCTGTCCCGCCGGTGAACGGCTTGCTGCCGGGTCACGACCCCGCGACCGTCACGGCCCCTGTCCGGCCGAGGTCCGCGGCGGGGAGTGACCCGGCCCAACCCGATTGAGGTCCTGCTCTTTATGCCCGCTTTCAAGCTCCGTATGCGCACCTCCGCCGCGATCCTCGCCGGCGCCGCCGGTCTGACCGCCCTGGGCGCGGGTGTCCTGCCCGCCACCGCGAACGCCGCCACCGCCTCCCCGCAGGCCATCGCCGCCCAGATCGTCCCGGCCAACCAGCTGGCGTCCTTCAGCCAGATCATCGCCCACGAGTCGAGCTGGAACGTGTCCGCGACCAACGCGAGCTCCGGCGCGTACGGCCTGGCCCAGGCGCTGCCGGGCTCCAAGATGGCCTCGGCGGGCTCGGACTGGAAGACCAACCCGGCCACCCAGATCAAGTGGGCGCTGGACTACATGAACACCCGCTACGGCAGCCCGAACGCCGCCTGGAACTTCTGGCAGGCCAACCACTGGTACTAAGCCGACCCCATCGGCCCACCAGCCTCCGACCGTCACCTGACCACTCCCCCTCACCCCGGGGGTCGGACAGGGACCACCGGGGTGCCCGAGAGGGCCCGGACCCGCGCGATCCGCGTGGTCCGGGCCCTCTTGTGGTTCTCCGGCGCCCGTGGGCGGCGGGCTCTCGGGCTCCGACTCCTTGGGCCCCGGCTCCTTGGGCCCGGCTCCTTGGGCCCCGGCTCGGGGACTACAGCTCGTGGACTACAGCTCGCCGGTGAGTCCGAGCAGCTCGCGCATCCGCGCGTACTTGGCGGCCAGCCGCTCGGCGGTCGCCGGGTCCAGCACGGCGAGGCGGGCCGGATCGGAGTTGTGCGCCAGGTCCGCGCGCTTGACCAGCAGCGCGCCCGGCGTGGCCAGGATGCGAGCCGTGTACTCCTCGACCGGCTCGTCCCGGCGCCGGGTGAGCGCGTCCACGATCGCCTTGGTCTCCTCCGGCAGCGCGGCCCCGGCCAGCCACTCCCGGCTCAGCCGGTCGTCCTCGACGGTGTCGTGCAGCCAGCCCGCCGCGACCTGCGCCGCGCTGCCGCCCCGCGCCGCCGTCCCGTGGGCGACCGCCGCGATGTGCTCGCCGTACGGGTGGCCGTTCTTGTCCACCTGCCCCCGGTGGGCCCGGCGCGCGATCGCCTCCACCTCGGACAGGCTCAGGTGCTGGTCCTCCATCGGCTCATCGTAGGCCCGGGCGGTCGGCGTCGCTCCGGGCGGTCGGCCGCGTTCCTTGACGGTCGACCTCGTGCCTGGCCCGCCGATGGCCCGACCCGGCTGGCGTGCCCGCGACAGGCCCGTTGATCACCTCGCCGACGGCCACTGGTTTACTGCCCCGGGGGTTCATGGGCTTCGGGGGGTCACCGCGCTCGGGAGTCGACGCCCCCGACGGGAGACCCCGTCGCACCGGCAGATCCGCCCGAGCGATCCGAGGAACCATGCCAGCCCTGCACCCCCTGCTGTCCGCCTTCGCGCCGATCTGGGCGCTCACCGGCGTCGGCTACGTCGTCGGCCGCACCGGGCTGCTCGGGCCGCAGGCCGAGACGGTGCTCAACCGGTTCGTCTTCCACGTGGCGATGCCGGCCGCGCTGTTCCTGATGATCGCCCGCACCCCGCTGGACCGCTTCGCCAACGCCTCGATGCTCGCCTTCACGGCGGGCACGGTGGTCACGATCGGCCTCGGTCTGCTCGTCGGGCGGCTGCTGTTCCACCGCAAGCCCGGCGAACTGGCCGTCGGCGCGATGGCCTCCGGCTACGTCAACTCGGCCAACCTCGGCATCCCGGTGACCATGCAGGTCCTCGGCGACGCCTCCTTCGTGGCGCCCGTGGTGCTGTTCCAGATCCTGGTGGTCACCCCCGCCGTCCTGGCAGTCCTGGACGGCGGCGCGGCCGGGCGGCGGGCGCTGCTCACCCTGCCCGTCCGCAATCCGATCCTGCTGGCCACCGCCCTGGGCGCCCTCGCCTCGGCGACCGGCGTGCACCTGCCCGCCGAGCTGAATCGTTCCTGCGAACTGCTCGGCGGCGCCGGCGTCCCGACCGCGCTGATCACCCTCGGCATATCGCTGCACAACCGCCCGCCGGCGGAGGGCCGTCCGCGCCGCACCGAGGTCGGGCTGACCGTCGCGCTCAAGACCCTGGTCCAGCCGCTGGTGGCCCTCGCCGTGGCCGGCCCGCTGCTCCACCTGCCCGCGCACCAACTGCTCACCGTGGTGCTGTTCTCCGCGCTGCCCACCGCCCAGAACGTGTACACCTACGCCCGCGAGTACCGGCAGGGCATCGCCCTCGCGCGGGACGCGGTGCTCTGGTCGACGCTGGTGTCGATGGCGACGCTGTCGGTGATCAGCTGGACTCTCGGCCCCGCGTAGCCCCGGCCCTCCCTGGACACTCAGTTCTCCCGGGCGGCCGCCACCACCCCGGTCATCGCCGTCAGGAAGCGCCGGGCCGTGTCCAGCTCCCCCGGCTCGAACTGCCGCATCGCCGCGACCAGATCGCCGATCAGCCCGCCGAAGAAGCCCTCCCCCAGCTCCATCGCCCGCTCCTCCACCAGCAGCCGCACCCGGCGCCGGTCCCGCGGGTCCCGCTCGCGCCGGATCAGCCCGAGCCGCTCCAGCCGGTCCACCAGGCCGGTGGTGCCCGCCGAGTTCAGCCCCAGCGCCTCGCCGAGCCGGCCCGGGGTGACCACCTCCCCGGCCCTGGCCGCGTCCAGCAGGTGGATCAGCGCCCGCAGATCGGTCGGATGCAGACCGTTGCGGGCCGCGAACTCGGCGCCGAACAGGTCGAGTTCGACCGTCAGGCCACGCAGCAGGTGCACCAGCCGCATCGGGTCGGCAACCTCGGACACCCTGTCGTCCTTCCTCGGGGAGGGCATGTGCGACTATTCTCTCGCTCAGCGAGATACTTGTTCAGCACGATACGTGTTCAGCGTAATACTCGTTCGCCGCGACACTTGCCCGGCGAGTGGTCCAGCCGACTCGGCCGCCATCACACCACACCCGCGGAGGCCCTCATGTCCGCCCGCACAGCCCCCTTCCTCGCCGCCTACGACGCGCTGCTCGCCCGCTGGCCCGTCCCGGTCGAAGCGCTCACCGTCCGCACCGCCCACGGCACCACCCGGATCAACGCCTGCGGCCCCGCCGACGGCCGCCCACTCGTCCTGCTCCACGGCGGCGGCGCCACCTCCACCCTGTGGTATGCCAACGCCGGCGCCCTGGCCGAAGCAGGACACCGCGTCCTCGCCGTCGACCTCATCGGCGACCCGGGCCGCAGCGTCCACGACGGCGCCGCCCTCGACGGCGTCCCCGGCCTGCTCGGCTGGCTGGACGCCGTCCTCGACGGACTCGGCGTCCAACAGGCCGACCTCTGCGGCCACTCGTACGGCGGCTGGATCGCCCTGGAGTACGCCCTGCACGCCCCCACCCGGGTCGGCCGGCTCGCCCTGCTCGACCCCACCCAGTGCTTCGCCGGCTTCCGCCCCGGCTACCTGCTGCGCACCCTCCCCCTCTTCCTCCCCCACCGCACCCCGGCCCGCGCCCGCGCCTACCTCGACTGGGAAGCCGGCACCACCCCCCGCCCCGACCCCGCCTGGCGCGAGCTCTACGCCCTCGGCTACGCCGACTTCCCCGCCTCCCCCGTCGTCACCGGCCCCCGCCCCACCCCCGAACGCCTCCACTCCCTCACCACCCCCGTCCTCACCCTCCTCGCCGCCCACAGCCGCACCCACGACCCCCACGCCGTCGCCCGCACCGCCCGCCACACCCTCCCCCAAGCCGAAGTCGCCATCATCCCGGCCACCTCCCACCACAACCTCCCCATGGCCGCCCCCCATGACCTCAACCCCCGCCTCACCACCTTCCTCACCCCCACCCACCACCCCTGACCACGTACCCCCGCAGCATGGGAAGTCGGCCCATCCGACTTCTCGCGTCCCCCCACTCACTCGCACCAGGAGCACGGCCCGGATCCGCCACCGCATGCCGCCTATCAGTTTCCGCCGCGTCCACGCCTGCGGTCGGCCCGGCTTGATGCCCTGCGGCAGCAACGGTTCAAACCACGTCAACTGACTGTTTGTCAGATCTCCATGCCCCACGGAGCGTGATCGTTTCACCGCCGAGATCCACTTTCGCGACAAGCCCTCGCGCACCCGCTCGCCAGGCAGCAGGCGCTTCACAGGCGGCCGGTCGGGACAGGGAGGCGATCAGTCCGGGCGGAGCTCTTGCAGGCCTTGCGCTTGCCCCGGCCGTCGTCCCACCGGGACTGTTCGCCGGGTTTGTAGCAGATCAGGGTGACGATCGAGACCCGTCGACGGGAGCGGACATCGCTCCATCTCCCGCTCTACTTAAGCAAATTGCCACTCACTCAGCCCGGGAAGCGAGCGACTGCGGCCGGGCAGTAAGCACCACCTGATCACCGACGCCACCGGTATCCCGCTCGCCGTCACCCTGACCGGCGGGAACCGCAATGACGTCACCCGGCTCATTCCACTGCTTCAGGCACTGCCGTCCGTTCGCGGCAAGCGCGGCCGGCTCCGGCGCCGGCCCGACGCCGTGCTCGGCGACCGCGACTACGACCACGACAAGTACCGCCGCCTGGTCTGGAACCTCGGCGTGAAGCCGCTCATCGCCCGCCGAGGCACCGAGCACGGCGCCGGACTCGGCACTCAACACTGGGTCATGGAAGGCGCCTTCGCCCACCTGCACTGGTTCCGACGCCTGCGCATCCGCTGGGAGATCCGCGATGACATCCACGAGGCCTTCCTGAGCCTGGGTTCCATCGGGCGCCGCATTCGCCTGCACCCATGCCGGGCTCAACCGCTGGTTGAGGCCGAGCTCGCATGCCCGCTCCTCCAGCCTGACCAGCGAGGTCGTATCGAGGACCTTCAACTCCCGAGGCACCGGCTCATCCGAGTTCATCGCCCCCATGCTGCCCGATGGCACCCCAGCGACTGGAACCGACCATCGAAGATCATTTCGTTAGGAGCTCTTACTCCTGGATGGTGGACCGACGCCGCGCACGTATCGCACGACGAGGGCGTACCCGCGGATCGACGACTCTCAGCCTCTGCGGCGAGGCGGGTTCAACCTGAGCCTGTTCCTTATGGTGCGGCTCGGTTTCGCTAGCGGGGCGGGTGTGAGCGGACCGGTCCGGTTCGGTCGCGTTCGATCAGCGTGGCGGGGCGTTTGACGGTCTTGCCCACGTCGCAGCGGGGGGCTTGGTCCGGTTCGGGACGCCGGCCGGCCTGGGCCCGGGCGGGTCGGCTTGGGTGCACGTTGTCTGTAGTCGGCCCTACTCGGCGTCCTGTGCCTCGATCAGGTCGAGGTCGCGAACGCAGAAGGTGTGGTGCTCGAAGGTCTCCTTGAGCACCGTGCCGAGGCACTGCCGCACCAAGCGGCCCCGGGCGTACGGCGGCCAGACATCGTCGTCGGGCACCGGCGCTCGCGCTGCGAGCTGCACGGCGGTGACCTCATCGAGCCAGGCCTCAAGCTCGGCGGCCTGCGCGTCACGCACGCTCACGATCTCGTCGAGGGCCGGATCGAGCGAGAGGTCAAGCCCGTGCGCTCCACGGTAGGGCTCGACAGTCGGCCCAATGCCCATCGGCGTGAACAGCTCCGTCGAGCCCAGGCAGCAGCGGCGGAACCACGAGTCGTGGACGAAGACCAGGTGGCGCATCGTCTGCACCGCCGACCACTCGTCGTTCACGCTGCGGCGCTCGATGCCGGGCGTACGGCGGATTCGCTCGATCGTGGCGGCCCAGACGGCATGGAGCTGACGCGATGCCTCGCGCAGATCGTCAGGGCCCTCGGAGCGGATCAGCACCCGCACCGGATGACGCCGGTCGAGCTCTGCCTCGACGTACTCGGTGACCTCGACACCGTTCACTACGAGGTTGGTGACGTGCCCGTCGATCACGGCATCCTGCATGACGACGCCGATCAGGCGCGCCCCGGTCAGATCGCACTCGCGGAACTCCGCACTGTGCAGATCCTCGTCGATATATCGCGTCATGCTCCGCATACTAGGTCCGAGCACCGACAAGCCGGCCTCCCCGGTTTGACTTAGCTTGTTCCTTGGCATCGGGCCCTGATTGTGCTCGTCGATGGCTCACTCGTTCGGGTGATCGGCGGACATGGGGACGGCCCGGTCGTGATCCTGACTCTGCGAGGAGATCGAGGAATCGACGACGGGGCCGTGCCGATGAGTGTGCTCCGACTTGCCACCCGGCGAGACATGTTCGTGGAACTGTCACTCTTCCGGGAGGACTACTACGCCAGCCTGTCCGCGCGGGCGGACGCGTTCTTTGAGCCGACCGACGCGCTGCTGTGCTCGGATGCGCCCACCCGTACGCCGGTGGAGCTGTCACTGACCGCCGAGCACCGCCGCGGCTACGGCTCCCTGTACGGCGCGCTCGACCACGGCCGTCTGGACACCGAGCTGCCGCGGGACCTGCTGGCCGAGCTGCCACTGCCCCGCTTCGCGGGCCGGATCGTGCTCACCGTGGACGTCTCGCCGTGGCTGCGCTCCGACGCCGCCTGCTCGCCCGAGCGGCTGTTCTGCCTGGTCCACGGCCGCGCTGGCCAGGCGTCCAACCACGTGGTGCCGGGCTGGCCCTACTCGTTCGTCACCGCGCTCACCCCGGACCGGACCTCGTGGACGCAGGTCCTGGACGTGGTCCGCCTCGGCCCGACCGACGATGCTGCGCTGGTGACCGCCGCCCAGCTGCGGCAGGTGGTCCGGCGCCTGGTCGCCGCGGGTCAGTGGCGCGACGGCGACCCGGACATCATGATCGTGATGGACGCGGGCTACGACCCGATGCGCCTCGCGTACGTGCTGCGGGACCTGCCCGTCGAAGTCGTCGGCCGCCTGCGCTCGGACCGCGTCCTGCGACTGGCGAAGCCCGCCTACATCTACGACCCGAAGGGCGGGGCCCCCGAAGCGCGGGCCCCGCTTCCCACTCGCCGACCCCGCCGCCTGGCCCGAACCCACGCTGACCACCAGGAACGACACCCCGCGCTACGGCAAGGCCGAGACGACGGCGTGGGACCGGGTCCACCCCTACCTCACCCACCGCTCCGCCTGGATCGGCGACGACGGCGAACTCCCGCTGGTCGAGGGCATCCTGATCCGGCTGAAGGTCGACCACTTGCCCGGCGACCGCGACGCGCCACCGGTCTGGCTGTGGTCCTCCAAGACGGGCGCCACCGCCGATGACGTCGACTTCATCTGGTCGAGCTACCTGCGCAGATTCGACCCGGAGCACGCCTGCCGCCTGTTCAAGCAGACCCTCGGCTGGGCCCGACCCAGGCTCCGCTCCCCGGAGGCCGCGGACCGCTGGACCTGGCTCGTGATCGTCGCCCACACCCAGCTCCGCCTCGCCGCCCCACTCGCCGCCGACCAGCGCCGCCCTTGGGAGAAGACCAGCCGCCCCGGCGTCGCGCTGACGCCGACCCGCGTCCGCCGGGGGTTCCGGAACATCCGACCCCCACCTGCCCAGTCCGGCCCGTGCGCCCAAACCCAGCACGCCCGGCCCCGGCCGGCCACCCGGCATCCCGAACCGGACGAAGGCCACCCCCTGCGACGTAGGCAGAACCGTCAAGCTCCCCGCCACGCTGATCGAACGCGACCGAACCGGACCACAGCGATCAGCGCCCCGGTGAGCACGCCCCCACGGGAGTATCAGAATTTCGGTGGACACCCTGCTCAAGGGAGTCGCTGATGAGCTCGCGGACGGATCACTGGATTGGGTCGGCTTCGGATGGGAGGG